>NZ_RZTF01000413.1:0-5491 GCF_004023175.1 Mesorhizobium sp. M7A.F.Ca.MR.362.00.0.0 | reverse complement strand
ATGAAGAGGTCTATGCAGGCCCTGCACAAGGCTTAGGAGAGGCTTCGGATGAGAATCGCAATCTGCCTCGCATTGGCTGCGGCAGTGACCGGATGCGCGACCTCCCCGGTCGACTATGAGGCGTCGCTTTCGCAGCAGGACCAGAAATGGGCTTCGCCGGCATGCCAGCAGGCCCGCAGGGCGGCTTCCGATTACCAGGTTCGCGAGAAGGAGCATCCGGGGTGGGGTTTCGGCGTCTTGCTTGGTCCATACTCGATGGGGCTCGTCGCAGCCATCAAGGAGCATGAGCAGAAGCAACGAAAGCTGTTCGCCCGCGAGGTGCACCTGCAATGCTCAAGCCTGCCGCTGCCGAAGGAACTGCAGGGCAATTTGAACCCTGGGGTGCGGCCGACGAAGTATCCATAGCCTTGGCGGCGCCTTCCGGGCAAAAGGCCGGGGCTGCGAAGCGAGTGATGGAGAGCCGCCGTTGGGCCTTATGTGATCTCCAGCGTGCTCGCCGGCATCACCCGCCTGCGCTATATTGGCCTGATCAAGGCCCATCGCTGTCGCTCGCCGAACCGCTGGTGCTGCCCTCGGTGGCCGCCGCCGTGATCGGCGGCACCTCGATCTTCGGCGGCCGTGGTGGCTACACCGGCACCATCATCGGCGCGCTGATCCTGACCGTGCTGACGACGCTCTTGACCATCCTGCAAATGCCGGAGGGGGCAAGGCGGATCTTGTTCGGGCTGATCGTGCTATTCGTGACGGCGGCTTATTTGAGGATTGTGGAGGAGAGATAGGAGCGGGTTGAGGTGAATGGCTGCGTTTGGGCCGAATTCAGACAGGCAGCTTTTTGGCGCAAGGATGCGAACTACTGCCGTTCAACCAATGATGAAGCTTCAGATCGAATTTTGGTGCTTCTTCAAAATTTGCACCTGTTGAGGATGCGCCACGGCCAGCAACAGCCGACAGCCCCAGCCCGCGAGGACCGATCCGCTCTCAAAAAGCGCGTACAGGTTGACAACACCTTGGCCGCTGCAACATCCTGCCGTCTTTAGACTGGGAGGTAGCATGACTATTTCGATCAACCGCCGCACCTTTTCCATAGGCGCGGGCGCTCTGGCACTGGCTGCGGCCGGATTTTCGCCGGCACGCGCGCAGCAGGCGTTTTTCCGCATCGGCACGGGCGGAACGTCCGGCACCTACTATCCGGTGGGCGGCCTGATCGCCAACGCCATCTCGGCAACCGGCGCGGCCGGCGTCGAAGGCTTGGTCGCCACCGCCACGTCCTCCAACGGTTCGGTAGCCAACATCAGCGCCATCCAGTCGCGAGCGTCCGAATCGGGCTTCACGCAATCCGACGTCGCCTACTGGGCGCATTCGGGCACCGGCCTCTACGAGGGCAAGCCCAAGATTGATGACCTGCGCCTCATCGCGACGCTTTATCCCGAGACGATCCATTTGGTCGCGCGCGCCGACGCCGGCATTAAGTCGGTGGCGGATCTCAAGGGCAAACGCGTCTCTCTTGACGAGCCGGGCTCCGGCACCATCGTCGATGCGCGACTTGTGCTTGGCGCTTACGGTCTGGCTGAAAAGGACGTGCAGCCCGAATATCTCAAGCCTGGCCCGGCCGGAGAGCGGCTGCAGGATGGCGCCATGGACGCTTATTTCTTCGTCGGCGGCTATCCGACCGGCGCCATCGTTGAGCTTGCCACCACCAACAACATCACGCTGGTGCCGATCACCGGCCCCGAGGCCGACAAGCTGCTGTCCGAGCAGAAGTTCTTCTCCACCGACACCGTGCCGGAAGGCACCTACAAAAATGTCGGCGAAACCAAGACCATTTCCGTCGCCGCTCAATGGGTGACCAGCGCCAAGCAGACCGACGACCTCGTCTACAAGATCGTCAAGTCGCTTTACAGCGACGAAACCCAAAAGGCCCTGCAGGCAGGCCACGCCAAGGGCAAGCTGATCACGCTCCAGAACGCGGTTACCAGCGCCGGCATTCCTTTTCATCCCGGCGCAGAGAAATTCTACAAGGAAGTCGGCACCCTGAAATAATAGCCATTTGGACCCGGCTGACAACAACGAGGCGGAAGGGATGCTTTCCGCCTCTTTTGTCTGGAAATTCAGGACACGGAACCGGCCATGAGCGATGACGACAAGATCAAGCTTTCCGCAATGGAGTTCGATGAGGAGAACGCTCGCGAACTGGAGGAGAAATTCGACTCCGAAATCCGCTTCCGGCCACTGACCCGTGTCGCGGGCTGGCTGGTCGGCTTCCTCCTGGTGGCGCTGTCACTGTTTCACTACTACACCGCCGGTTTCGGCCTGCTGCAGGAAATGTTGCACCGGGGTATCCACCTGTCGATGGTGCTGGCGCTGATCTTCCTCGTCTTCCCGCTGGTGAAGAAAAGCTACGACCAGCCCGCGCGGTCCAGCCTCCTGCGGCCGCTCGGCATACCCCTTTTCGACTGGCTGCTGGCGATCGCTGCGGTCGTCGTCGTCATGCACGTGCCTATGATCCCGCTCGACGACCTTGCCTTCCGCGTCGGCAATCCCACGGCGCTCGACGTGGTGTTCGGCCTTATCCTCATCCTGCTTCTGCTGGAGGCGACGCGCCGCTCCGTCGGCATCCCGCTGCCCATCATCGCCGTCGTCTTCATGGCCTACGCGCTGTTGGGGCGGTACATGCCGAGCATTCTAGTGCACCCCGGCGCGTCCGTCTCCCAGCTTGTCGATCACCTTTATCTGACGACGCAGGGCATCTACGGCATCGCGCTCGGCGTCGTCGCCACCTACGTCTTCCACTTCGTGCTGTTCGGCGTCTTCGCCACCCGCATTGGCCTCGGCCAGCTCTTCCTCGACTGCGCGGCGTGGGTCGCCGGCCGCTACGCCGGCGGTCCCGCCAAGGTGTCGATCTTCGGCTCGGCGCTGTTCGGCATGATTTCCGGCTCGTCGGTCGCCAACACCGTTACCGTCGGCTCGCTGACCATCCCGGCGATGATCAAGCTCGGCTACAAGAAACATTTCGCCGCAGCGGTGGAAGCGGCGTCCTCGACCGGCGGTCAGGTGACGCCGCCGATCATGGGCGCAGCGGCCTTCCTGATGATCGAATTTCTCGAACTACCCTACACGACCATCATCCTTGCCGCCATCGTGCCCGCCTTCATGCACTTCTTTGGCGTGTTCATGCAGGTGCATTTCGAGGCCAAGCGAACCGGCCTTAGGGGGCTCAGGCCGGACGAGATGCCCGATGTCGTCGAGGCGCTGAAGCGGGACTGGCCGACGATCATCCCGCTCGTCGTCCTCATCGGCGTGCTGCTCTCGGGCTACACGCCCTACATGGCCGCCTTCTGGGGCATCACCTTGTGTATTCTCGTCGGCTTGCTCAATCCGCGCCGGCGCATGTCTGTCGCCGACATCGTGATGTGCCTGCGCGACGGCGCCAAATATGCGCTCGCAGTCGGAGCCGCCGCCGCAACCGTCGGCATCGTCGTGGGCGTCGTCACCCTGACCGGAGTGGGCTTCAAGCTGTCCTACATCGTCACATCGACGGCTGGACACCTTTCCCTTCTCTTCGGCACCTTCATCCCTGAGGCGATCTTCTCGGCCCAGGGTCTGACCCTATTGTTCACCTTGATCATGACTGGCGTCGTCTGCATCCTGATGGGCTGCGGCATCCCGACGACCGCGAACTACATCATTATGGTGACGATCGCGGCGCCGGCGCTTGTTATGCTCGGCACCGAGCCGATCGTCGCTCACTTCTTCGTGTTCTATTACGGACTGCTGGCGGACATCACACCACCGGTGGCGCTGGCGGCGTACGCCGCCGCTGGCATGGCGGGGGCGGACCCGTTCAAGACCGGCAACACCGCCTTCCGGCTGGGGATGGGTAAGGCACTGGTTCCTTTCGTGTTCGTCTTCTCACCGTCCTTGCTGCTGGTGACGAAGGATTTCACCTGGCCGAACTTCTTCCTCGCCTTTTTCGGCTGCGTGCTGGGCATCACCTGCCTGGGCGCCGCGCTATCGCGCTACCTTCTGGTGCGCACACGCCCATGGGAAAACGTGCTGCTCGTGTTCGCCGCCCTGCTTCTGGTGGCACCCGAACTCTATTCCTCGCTACTCGGCGTGGCGCTTTTCGTCCCGGTCCTGCTGCGCCATTGGAACGCACGCCACACTGAAGAGGCGCAGCCAGTCTGATCAGCGCCGCTCCAACGCAATCCTTCCCGGAGTTTCGACGTCGCGCATATGCGGTGGGCGGACGGAAAGATGAGAGGGCGGACCATCGAGTCCATGACATTCGCTGCGGTTCTCGGCGCCGAGCGAGCTTCAGCCTAGTCGCGAAGATGTCCGCTCGTGAGAAGAGGCGATGAGCCGTGGCGATGACCGGCATGAGGCGCAAATCAGACCCTCCTCCCGGTCGAATCCAACAGCGGTTTTTGGCCTTCTTAGAATTACGGTGACAGTGTACTTTTTACCCTGTCAGCTGTCCCATCACCCCCCCGCCAACCGCGGCAGCAGAAAAATCTCCGCCCCCTGCGGCAGCTTCTTCGACCACGTATCGCGATAGATCGTCCCGTCGATCGCAACCGCGATGCCCTTGTCGATCAAGGGCTCGAGGCCGGGATACTGTTCAGCCAGCTTCCTGAACAGCTCCCTTATGTCCTTGGCCTCGATCTCGACCTTGCTCTGGCCTCCGGCGGTCGCGGCGAGCGAGCCCCAGAGCGTTACTTCGACCATTCCCGTTCCGCCTCGATCGCCGCCAGGATGCGCGGCGGCGACATCGGGATGTGCGTCATGCGTACGCCAGCGGCATTCGACACCGCATTGGCGATCGCCGCCAGCGGCGGCACGATCGACGTCTCGCCGACGCCGCGCACCCCGTAGGGGTGGTTGGGGTTGGGGATTTCGAGGATCTGCGTGTCGATCATCGGCAGGTCCGAACAGACCGGGATGCGGTAGTCGAGGAAGCCGGCATTCTGCAGCCGCCCGTCCTTGCCGTAGATATACTCCTCGTTGAGCGCCCAGCCGATGCCTTGCGCGGCACCGCCCTGGTATTGGCCCTCGACATAGGTCGGGTGCACCGCCTTGCCGGCATCCTGCACGACCGTGTAGCGGATGACCCTGGTAGCGCCGGTATCGGGATCGACCTCGATATCGCAGATATGGGTGGCGAAGGAGACGCCGGCGCCATCGGCGACGAGTTCGCTGTGGCCGGCGATCGGGCCGCCGGTCTTGCCCGACTCGACCGCGATCTCCTTTAGCGACAGCTTGCCGAGATTGCCGTGCTTCTCGCCCTTGGCGATCGCGTGGCCCTTTTCCCAGACCACGTCGTCGACGGCAATGTCCCACATCTGCGCGGCGCGCTCGCGCAGGATCTTGATCGCGTTGCGGGCGGCCGAGATCGTCGCCATGGAAGACGAGAAGGTGCCGCGGCTGCCGTCCGTCATGTCGTTGTAGCCGAGGCTGGACGTGTCGGCGACGATCGCCTTGACCTGGGAATAGT
>NZ_RZTF01000412.1:0-5518 GCF_004023175.1 Mesorhizobium sp. M7A.F.Ca.MR.362.00.0.0 | reverse complement strand
TACATCCACAGGTGATATTCGTCGTCGGTGATGAGGCCGTCCGACAGATCCTGGCGCAGTCGACTGGACTTCAAGGTGAGCTGCGGCTCGAGTTCGGTGTCGGGGCGCAGCTCCGCCTTGCGGAACACGACTTCGACAAAGCCCTGGAAGCCCTGCTGGTGCATGATGAAGGAGAAGATGTTCTGCAGCAGTTCGGCGATCGGCTCGTTGAGCTCGTCGGCGTTCATGGCAGCGATGCGCGCCTCGACCGAGCCGGTGTTGACGCCGGAGGCGCCGCGGCCGATCACGGTCGCCATGGTCTTGAGCGCAGCCTGGTTCTGGGCGTTGAGCGTCTCGATGACAGCGGTGATGTCGACGCCGGCGCCAGGCTTGGTGTCGTTCATGATGGACGGCTGCACGCTGTCGAAGTGGATCAGCGGCTGGTCGGAACGCAGGCCCTCGATCACGGAACGGATCTCGCCGAGACGGTTGGCCTTCCACTCGCGCAGCTTGATGTCGTCCGACTTGATGTTTTCGGGGGCGTTCTTGGTGAGCACCTCCTCGACCACTTCGACAGCCATGCGGGGAAAGCCCGTCAGGCGCATGATGCGGTAGAGGTCGTTGATCACCTGCTGGCGCGCGGCGATCGTGTTGATCGACGACACGAAGGTCGAGGTCCCGTAGATTGAGGTCGGATCCTTGCGGTAGTGCGAGACGAAGAAATTCGGGATGTCGAGAGGGATCTCGTCATTCGAGCCCGCGATCTTCTGGACCGGCTTGTATTCTCCTGGCTTCTTTTCGTACCACTGGATGGTCGACAAATCGACGTTGCGGATGCGGTCAGGAAGCAGCTGCTTGTCGACGATCATCTCGGCGGCGATGCCACCGCGGAGCAGGCACATGTAGCGCAGCTCCTCGGCGATCGAGCGCATGGATTTCTTCAGCTGGAAGCCCAGCGTGTAATCGGTCGGCCGGCCGATCTTCTCGATCGCCAGCATCAGGCTCTTGGTCGCGTCCCGGTCGATGTTCTGTTCCAGGTCGCGCGCGAGCACGATCCAGTCGGTGTTCGCCATCGTCAGGTAAGCGTTGAGCGCGGCCGAGACGTCGGGGTCGAACTTGAACAGGGATTGCAGCAGGACACGGCTGTCATCGGACTGCCGGGACGTGAACAGATCGGTCAGATGGTCCCGGTACTGCGGCACCGTGAGGACGCGATCTACCTGTTGCGGGTTGAAAGTCGGCGTGGAGGCGGTGCCGCCAACCTTGGCTTTCTTCTTCGCAGGGATGATCGCGCTGAGAAAATCGAAAACCGCCACGGCATGTCCTTAATGTCAGTCCACCGACAGATGGGTATCCGCTATGGGCAAGGACACTTGGGTGTGCAGCGTCGTGCTGCAGATGATCTACAGCCCCGCGCGAGAGAAACGCGTGGGGTCGACCGCGCCGCTGTCCTGGATGGCCTGGTAAGCGAAGGGTGTTCCGTGGAGGCCGTCAGCCGTCCACTTTGCAGCCGTCCCGTCCGACTTCCACTTGCCGCTGTTGCGCGCGATTTCGACCTGATCTGCGATCTCGAAGAAGCCAAGCGAATTGGCGACCCCCGCGCGGATGGCATCGTTGTAGGCGCTGATCTGCGCAAGGTTTGTGTTGACCGTCTGGCCGGCGGAGGTGGCCCAGCTGTTGTTGCTGGTCGCGGAGGGCGACGTCGTGGTGGTGTAGCAGCGCTTGGTCGGGAAGTAGCCAAGAATGGTCTGCTGTTCAGCAAGCACCGTAGCGGCGGTCTTGTTCTGACCGGTGCCGGAGCGGAGGGCGTTGATCGCGGTCTCGACCACGACATGCGAGCAATAGCTTTGCAGCGCCGCCCTGCGCGTGTGTGAGGCGATGAACTCGGAAAGCGTGTCGCCGGACGATCCAGCGTTTATGTACGCCAGAGACGGGCCGATGGAGCGCGCAAGCTCGCCGGTGTCGCCGGCAGCGTTGAAGAAGTCACCGAAGCCAGCGACTCGGCTATCGCCAATGAGCAGCACGGACGGATTGCGCGTCATACCGATGATGGCAGTCGGGTGGCAGATGGCGGCGGTGTTGTCGGTCTTGTTGGGGACCAGAGTGCCACCCATGGTCTTGTCGGTGATGCCCGACGCGCCATACTCGTATGCCTCGCCGTTGGCGAAGTCACAGGTCCAGAAGTTTGTGCCCGAACTCGCGTCCGCGAACACAATGGAGTGAGTGGCGACCGCGTAGGAGCGGACCCAGAACTTGGCGCCCTTGGGGATGTTGACGTTTACCCAGTCCGAGAGCAGCGGGGCGATACCCGTGGCCGTGCCGGAGACGGCGCCCGATGCGAACGTGACCTGAGTGAAGGTGCCGGCCGGGTACTCGATGGACGCCCGATAGACGATGTTACCCGTGACGTTCACTTCGGCCTTGGTGCTCGTGCGGTACCAGAACCAGGCGGGGAGCTCGATCTTGATCGACGTGAGGTCATCCCGCGCGATGTGCATGGTGCGGGCGTTGGCCAGCTTGTTCGTGGTCGATAGATTGGTCGGGATGCGGCACCGGGTCGCGACCTGGCCGAGGTAGAGTGAGGGCAGCACGACGGGCGGCCCGCCGGCCGCTGCCAGGGCGTGACCAAGCCGGAGGCCTAGTCCGAAGCGCATCATTCCGAGATCACCGCCAAGGTGAAGCCCGGGGAAGCTGAGAAGGTATAGGGCACACCTGCGATCAAGGGCAGGCAGTCGCCCACCACGGCGTTCGGGTCGCCGCCAAACTGGACCCAGACGTCGCCGCCCAGCGCGGTCAGCATCCAGACCTGGTCGGTCTCTTCGCACATGACCGCGGACTTCTGCGTGACCTGTGTCACGACGAGCGTTTCAACAGCGACAAAACTGTCGCTCATGACCGGCTTCATGCCGGCCTCCTTCGACTGTGTTTCAGCGATACCGAGGATGATGTTGAGCTTGGCCATGGAGATCCCTATCGAAGACCCAGGACAGATGGGGACTTGATGCGGGTTCTGTAATTGAGGCCTGCCTCACTCTGCTGCACCTTGGAGACCAGGCCGAAAAGCATCGCCATCTGGCGCTCTTCTTGCTCGTCTTGGCTGGAGATGTAGTCGTGGATCCGCAGCGAATGGAAGAGATAGCCGAGCGCGTGGAAGAAGTGGTCGTCGCCGGTGAGCTTGACCCATTTGGCCGGCTGTTCCGCCAGCTCGACGCGCACCATGTCCTGCAGGTGTGTCTGGATGATCAGCTTCTTGTTGCCGTAGCCGGCGAAGTTGACGTGCAGGCCGCGGATCATTCCGACCGTCTTGTCGATGATGCCTGTTCTGTTCGACGAGACGTGGGTGATGCTGTCCATCTCGTCCTTGACCAGCGTGACGGGCGCCGCCTTGAGGCTGGTCGAATATTCGATGGGCATGATGATGCCCTTCGAGTCGTCTCGGATTTCCCTGGCGAGCGGCGCGTATGGGTTAAGATCCATTCCGCCGGCTACGACGCGGTAGCGCGTCCTGATCTCAGCCAGCTTCTCCTTCAGTTGGTCTGATGGAACCTGCAGCCATTCAAAAACAACCGGTACCGAATGTCGGAGGTCAGCCACGACAACATGACAGGTCTGACCGACGTCCACACCCACAGCCACTGGAGATCCCAAGGGTACATCAATTGCTCCTTCGCCATGCATTACCGCTTCGATCTCCGGGATGGAGAGGCGGGCATTCGCGTCGTTGTAGGGTTCGCCGAGCACGGTGTTGTACCAGCGCCGGATCGAGTTCTTGCGCTTGTAGTCGAGCAGCTGCTCGACGATGTAGCGGATGGTGTTGAGCTCCGGCGCGCAGTACGGGCGCACCCAGTAGCCGCGGGAAAGGCGGCCGGGGTGTCTGGGCACCCACTCGAACCTGGTTGGGTCCAGAAGGTCGAGCTTGCTGCCGCACTGCTCACACATGGTGAAGGCGTTATCCAGGTCCATCTTCATCGCCATGTCGGCGTCGATCTCGGAGAGGTCGTTCAGATCCGAGGACAGGCCTTTGATGTTGATGAACTTGGGGGTGAAGGTCGGCAGGTTCCAGTGGTTGCAGCGCGAGCACCGGCAGAGGTACTCGTGCTGGTCCGACGCCTTGTACATGCTGTCGATGCCGTAGCCGTCGAACGTCGGCGTCGAGAAGCCTTGGCGGATCTTGATCCGGGAGCCCTGCAGACGCGAGCCATAGAGAGCCAGGATTTCCTGGTCGGTCAGGTCGACCTCGTCGTTGAACATGATGTCGGCGTTGATGGAGGTGGCGTCACCTTCCTTGCCGCCGGTGATGAAGCCAAAGCTGTCGTCCACCTGGTAGAGGTCCATCGACCGGTTCGGCTTCTTGGACGCCTCGTGCTGGTTGAAGACCGGCTCCTCGTCCACGATCGGCTTGATGCGCGTCTTCGAGACACGCTTGTACATCTCGTCGTTGGGGAGGCTGAAGATCCCGTTGATCGCGTTGGTCCGCTTGAGGAACGAGAAGAATTTTCGGATCTGGATCTCGGTCAGACCCACCTGCGAGCACTTGATGACCGCCAGGTTGGGGTGCATGTCGTCGACAATCTGTCGCTGAAACTCGTAGCCCTTGAACGAAAAGGGCTTTTTCTTGAGGCTGGTGTTCGCCTCAATGAACTGAGACATGGACATTTCAGCCCCGTCTTCGGGAAACTTTTGTGTCAGACGGCTCAGAAAATCCTCGAACAGGCTCATGTCCTGTATATCGGCTTCTTGTTTCCGGATTTCTTGCTTCTTGTCCTAGAGTAGCCGGGTCGTTGTTCAAAAAATAACCCCCACATTAGGTCCCCCAACCCGGAGTACCCGATGTCGAATTTTTACCCTACGCTGCCGGAGGCCGTTGTCCTCCAATTGCGGGTGGTGCTGAACCAGATGCGCGACACCCCGCACTATCTGGACGCGGCGCCCTACACGCCCGCCATGATTGACTTCCTGAAAGAGCTGAATGGCCGTGTTGCTGACGCGCCGACCGTTGTCTTCGAAGGCGAAGAGGGTCGTCTTGATTACGTCGAGCAGGAAATCGTGACCGTCCTCAAGGACCTCACCACCCTCGTCGGTAGCCTCGGTAACGCCGACCACTCAGAGAAGCTCCAGGTCGCCAAGGCGCGCGCCGGCTTGATCGAGAAGCTCGTCAGCGCCCGCGAGAAGGTCTGGACCATGAAGGGAATGGCCGATTTCCAGGCTCAGGTGGTCGGTTTTCTCACGGATATCTGCACGCCGGACCAGATCCAGACGTTGAAAGAGCGCGTGAAAGGGGCCGAATAATGGGTATTTTTGCCTCTATAGCGCCGAAATATTGGGCCCTCGGCAAGCCTGCGATCCCGCTTCGGGTCGGTTTCAAGCGTCCGTGGATCGATGCGTGGCAGGTTTTCGCCGACCGCATGCCCACCGAGCGCGAGCAGCGTGAGTGGCTGACCCAGAAAGGTGACGGCAACATCGGCATGCCGATGGGTGCGGCCTCCGGCATCGTCGCGATCGACGTCGACAGCGACGACCCCCGCGTTCAGCGCATCAT
>NZ_RZTF01000411.1:0-5554 GCF_004023175.1 Mesorhizobium sp. M7A.F.Ca.MR.362.00.0.0 | reverse complement strand
CATCAGCGAGCCTCCCGAATAGCGGACGTTGAGGTCCGACATGCCGATGCTCATCAGGATCATCTGCAGGTCCGACATCAGCGGAGAGCCGGGTAGGGGGGCAACCCAGGGAAAGCTGGTCAGGTCATGCGCCCTGAGGCGGCGATTTCGCAGCAGGGGATGGTCGGGCCGGCAAGCCACGACGTTGCGTCCGGGCAGGATTTCCGTGAATTCGAAGCCGGGTCCCAGGTCGAGCACGCCGATCGGCACGATCCCGAGATCGATCTGGTTGCTCTCCAGCGCCGCGACCATCTCGGGCAGGTTCATATAGCTTTGCTGGACGGTGACCTCGGGCTCGAGCTTCTGGAATTCTCCGATCATCCGGCTGATCATCGCATCCATGAAGAAAGGCACACCGCCGACACGGACGACGCCCTTGGTGCCTTTCATGAAGCCCTGCACCGCATCCGACGCCTTGCGCGACGCGGTGATGATCGTGCGGCCCTGCGCCGCCAGCTGGAAGCCGAGCGGTGTCGCCTGCAGCGGCCGGCGGCCCTTGAGGAAAAGCGGCTCGCCCACCCGTGCCTCCAGCATGGCCAGCGATCGGCTGACTGCCGGCTGGGTCAGGCCCAGCATAGCGGCTCCTTCCGACACGCCGCCTGCATCCAGCACCGCGGCGAGCTGCATGAGGTGGCGCTCGTTCAGCTTCATAGCAAAACGCTATACAAGGGACGCCACATCTCATCAAGCATCGCGTCGGGCCGTGCTATCCCGCTTGGCAAGGGGAAGGGAGGCCCCGGCGGAATGCACGGCCAGCACGACCCGAAGCGAGATGAATTCCCCAAGGCGATCTCGACGCAGGCCGAGGAATTCTCACGGCGCCTGACGGCAATGGGCCAGTCCCGCCTGGCGGCGGCGGCACAGGCAGCCGTCGACGGTTTGCACGCGCTGATCGTCGAGTTGCGGCCCTCCGGCGAGGAATTCCGGCAGGCGATCGATTTTCTGACCGAGGTTGGCCACTACGCCGATGCGCGGCGCCAGGAATGGGTGCTGTTCGCCGACGTCCTGGGCGTGTCTTCGCTGATCGAGGATCAGAACAGCCCGCGCCCTGTTGGGGCGACCCCAAACACCCTGGCCGGCCCCTTCTACCGGGCCGACGTGCCGGAGATGCCGCTCGGCGCGAACATTTCGCGCGATCACAAGGGTGAGCCGCTGGAAGTTGCCGGCCGGATCGTCGCGCTCGACGGCGCGGGGATCGGCGATGCGGTGGTCGAGATCTGGCAGGCCAATGCCGAGGGTCTCTACGAGAACCAGGAACCTGATAGGCAGCCTGAATTCAATCTGCGCGGACGCTTCCGTACCGATCCGCAGGGGCGGTTCCGCTTCACGACGGTGAAGCCGAAGGGCTACACGCTGCCGTCGGACGGCCCAGTCGGCCAATTGATGTCGGCACTTGGCCTTGGCCTCGTGCGGCCGGCCCACATCCATTTTCGCGTCTCGGCGGAGGGCTTCGAAACGCTGACGACCCACATCTTCGACCGGTCGGACCCCGCGATCGGCCGGGATGCCATCTTCGGGGTCAAACCCGAACTCATGGCCGAGTTCCGCGCGCTGCCGCCCAACGGAGGAAAACGGAAGCACGCGCTCGACCTCAACCTCGTGCTCTGCCCGCAGCGGCGGGGCGAAACCGAAACCTCTGGGAGGAGATGACCGATGGCACGTGTCAGCGGCTACCACCATTTGACGCTCTCGACCGACAGCGCTCAGGAAGATTTTGATTTCTATACCAAGGCACTGGGCCTGCATTCGGTCAAGCGCACCGTCTTGTTCGATGGCGTCATCCCTGTCTACCACCTCTATTACGGCTCGCCCAACGGCGATGCCTCGACGATCATCACCACCTTCCCGTTCCGCAAGCCAGGCGTCTATGGCCGCCGCGGGTCCAACCAGTCGCGCACCATCATGCAGTCGATCCCCAAGGGGGCCGTGGATTTCTGGGTCGACCGGTTGAACGCGCGCGGCATCGAGGCCATCAAGATAACTCGTTTTGGCGCCGACCGTGCGGCTTTCGCACATCCCTGCGGCATCCCGCATGAGCTGGTGGAAAGCGACAGGGATCCACGCGCGCCCATCGCCAACGAAACGCAGGGCATCGGCAAGGCCCACGGCATCAAGGGAATCTACGGCGCCGTGGTGGCGGTGATGGACCGCACCGCCATGGACGACTTCCTGACCATCGCATTGCCGATGGAGAAAGAGGCCGACGACCACGAAGGGCTGGTGTTCCGCGTGCCCGACGCGGCCGGCGTCGCTCAGCGCGTGGAGGTCATTGTCGATCGCGACAGCCCGCAGGGCACCTGGACGCTGGCTGGCGGCACCATCCACCATCTAGCCCTCAACACCGGCGACGAAGAGAACCAGCTGAAACTGCGCGCCCATATAGAGGGCCTCGGCTTCACGGATATATCGGAGCAGAAGGACCGCAACTACTTCAAGTCCTGCTATGTCCGCTCGCCCGGAGGCGCGCTGTTCGAAATTGCCTGGACCACGCCGGAAGGCTGGGCCAAGGATGAGCCTCCGGGCCAGATCGGCAAGACGCTGGTCTTCCCGCCGTGGTTCAAGGACCGCGAGAGCGAATTGCAGGCCGGCCTGGAAGAGGCGGATTTCACGTGAGTTCAGGCAGCGGTCCGCTCCGGCTTGGGCCAAGAGGCCCGGAGGCGAAGGCGATCTGCGTCTTCGTCCACGGCCGCGGCCAATCGCCCGAAGAGATGCAGTCGCATGTGCTGTCGCGGCTTTCCGCGACCGCCGTGGCCTTTATCTTGCCGCGTGCACCACACGGCATGTGGTGGGAGGCGCGTGCCGTCGACCCGTTGACGCCGGTCGCCCGCGCGCAGCTTTCCGACGCGCTCGACCACCTTGCGGCCGCAATGGTCGCGGCGCGGGCCGAACTGCCCGGACTGCCGATTCTTCTCGCGGGCTTCTCGCAAGGGGCGTGTCTGTCGATCGAATATCTCTGCGCGGGGCTGCCGCCGCCGGACGCTTTGGCGGCCTTCACGGGCTGCCGTGTCGGCGTTCCGGCGGACGAAAGATCCGAGGCGGCGCCGGCCGGAATGCCGATCTATCTTTCCGGTGGCGATGCCGATCCCTGGATACCGGTCTCGGCGTTTGCCGATGCCGCGCAATCGCTGGGCCGGTTTGGCGCGAGCCTGCGGGCCGATCTGTTCCCGGGCCGCGGCCATGAGGTCTCGGACGCCGAGATCGCCATGCTGGGCACGATCCTCGACGACCTCGCGGCCGGACGCGGCCCGCGCATGGAGGCGGCGCGATGATGGACAGCTTCACCTTTCCGGGCCTGACGACACGGGTAGTCTTCGGTGCCGGCAGCATGGCTCGCGTCGAGGAGGAAGTCCGGCGGCTCGGCCATGACAAGGTGATGGTGCTGTCGACGCCGCACCAGAAGGGCGATGCGGAAAGACTGGCCGCAAGCCTTGGTGGCCTCGCAGCCGGGATCTTTGCCGGCGCGGTCATGCATACCCCTGTCGATGTCACGGAAAAGGCCGTCGATGCCTTCCGCAGCAGCGGCGCTTCGGCGGTCGTCAGCCTCGGCGGCGGCTCGACCACCGGGCTCGGCAAGGCCATTGCCGTGCGCACCGGCGCCGACCAGGTGGTCATTCCCACCACCTATGCCGGCTCGGAAATGACCGACATCCTCGGCGAGACCACGGCCGGCGAGAAGACCACCCGCCGCTCGCCGGGCATCCGCCCCGAGACGGTGATCTACGACGTCGATCTGACATTGAGCCTGCCGGTAGGTCTCACCGTGACCTCGGCGATGAACGCGATCGCTCATGCGATGGAGGCCTTGTATGCCCCCGATCGCAACCCGGTGATCGTGCTGATGTGCAGGGATGCCATGATTGCCTTCAAGGACGGCATTCCAAGGCTGATCGGCGACCCGCAGGATCGCGCGGCGCGGACGCAGGCGCTCTATGCGGCGTGGTGCTGCTCGACCGCACTCGGCTATGTCTCGATGGCGCTGCATCACAAGCTGGCGCATGTCTTCGGCGGCTCGTTCGATACGCCGCATGCCGAAACCCACGCCATCCTGCTGCCCTACACGACCGCCTTCAACGAAACGGCGGTGCCTGATCTGCTGCGCCCGATCGCCGAAGCATTCGGTAGTGGCTCGGCGGGCGTCGGGCTCTGGGATTTCGCACAGTCGGTCGGCTCTCCGCTGAGCTTGAAGGCGATCGGCATCGAGGAGACCGATCTCGACCGCGCGGCGTCGATCGCGGTCAAGAATGCCTATGCGAATCCGAGGCCAATCGATCGGGGATCGATAAGGGAACTCCTTCAGGCGGCGTGGGAGGGACGCCGTCCGGGGGCTTGAGAATAAAACAAGAGGGAGGAACTACAGTGATCACAAGACGCAGCCTACTGAAAGCCGCGGCGGCGACAGGCCTGGCGCTGGCCGGTTCGCGCCTGGCGACGCCGGCCATCGCGCAAGGCGCCAAGATCCGCCTGGGCTATGTTTCGCCGCAGACCGGGCCGCTTGCCGGCTTCGCGGAGAGCGATGCCTACAACATCAAGGCCTTCCTCGCTTCCGAGGCGGGCAAGAACTTCGAGGTCATCGTCAAGGACAGCCAGTCGAATCCCAATCGCGCGGCCGAGGTGGCGAAGAGCTTGATCGTCGATGACGAGATCAACCTGATGCTCGTCGGCTCGACACCCGAGAACACCAACCCGGTGGCCACCACCTGCGAGGCGGAGGGCGTGCCGGTCATCTCGACGATGGCGCCGTGGCAGCCCTGGTTCATCGGCCAGCAGGGCAATCCGGCCGATCCGTCCTCGTGGAAGCCTTTCAATTTCGCCTATCATTATTTCTGGGGTCTCGAAGACATCATCGCCGTCTACACCGGCATGTGGAAACAGCTTTCCACCAACGGCAAGGTGGGCGGGCTGTTCCCGAACGATGCCGACGGCAATGCCTGGGGCGACCCGAAGAACGGCTTGAAGCCGGGTCTCGATGCCGCCGGTTTCAGCCTTGCCGATCCCGGTCGCTATCAGAACCTCTCGGACGATTTCACCGCGCAGGTCAACGTCTTCAAGGCGGCCAATGCCGAGATCGTCACCGGTGTGGTCATTCCGCCCGATTTCACCACCTTCTGGAACCAGGCCCGTCAGCAGGGCTTCAAGCCCAAGGCGGTGACGGTGGCCAAGGCGATCCTCTTCCCGCAATCGGTCGAGACGCTCGGCGACGCAGGCCACAACCTCTCGTCCGAGGTCTGGTGGTCGGCCTCGCATCCGTTCAAATCGTCCGTGACGGGCGAGAGCTCGGCGGAACTCGCGGCGGATTTTACCGCCAAGACCGGCCGTCCCTGGACCCAGCCGATCGGTTTTGTCCATTCGCTGTTCGAGGTGGCGGCCAATGTCATGGGCCGCGTGTCGGATCCAACCAATGCCGAGGCGATCGCGGCGGCGATAGCGGCCACCGACATGACGACGGTGGTGGGCAAAGTGGCCTGGAGCGGTGCGGGATTGCCACCTTTCGCCGCGAAGAACGTCTGCAAGACAC
>NZ_RZTF01000040.1:26444-28874 GCF_004023175.1 Mesorhizobium sp. M7A.F.Ca.MR.362.00.0.0 | reverse complement strand
CCATCCCAACATCGGACTGATCCTTGACTCCTTCCACACCTTGGCGCGACGGGTGGATGTGGAGACGATCCGCGCCATCCCTGGCGACCGCATTTTTTTCGTCCAGCTTGCCGACGCCCCGCTGATCGACATGGACCTGCTGTACTGGAGCCGCCATTTCCGCAACATGCCGGGCGAAGGTGACCTGCCGATCGTCGACTTCATGCGAGCGGTTGCGGCAACCGGCTACGACGGGCCGTTGTCGCTCGAAATATTCAACGACCAGTTCCGCGGTGGATCGCCCAGGTCTATCGCGGTCGATGGCCACAGGTCCCTGGTCTACCTCATGGACCAGGTTGCACGCGCCGAGCCGGACATCGCGATCGACGTGCCGGCCTTGCCGGAACGTGTCGCGGTCAGCGGCATCGAGTTCGTAGAGTTCGCCGCGAACGAGACCGAGGCTGAAGAGCTGGTGCTGCTACTGCGTGCCATGGGATTCTCGCTGGTCGGCCGCCACAAGAACAAGGATGTGGTGCTGCTTGGTCAGGGCGCCATCAACATTGTCGTCAACACCGAAAAAGAAGGGCTGGCGCACTCCTCGTATCTCGTTCACGGCGCTTCTGCTTATGCGTTCGGATTGAAGGTCGACAATGCCGCCGCAACCGTGGCCCGGGCTCGCGCGTTGGGCGCCGAGCTTTTTGAACAGCGCCATGGTCCTGATGAGTTGGCGATACCGGCAATACGCGGGGTCGGGGGCGGGGTGATCTACTTCATCGACGGCAAGAGCGAGTTGGCAAAAGTCTGGGAGATCGAATTCGAACCGGTCAACGATGCCGGCAACGATGCCGGGCTGATGGCAATCGACCACCTCGCTCAATCAATGAACTATGAGGAGATGCTGACCTGGCTGCTCTTTTACACATCGATCTTCAAGACGACAAAATTGCCCATGGTGGATGTGATCGATCCGGCCGGCGTCGTGCGCAGCCAGGTTGTGGAGAGCGATGATGGCGGGCTTCGGCTTACTTTGAACGGTGCGGAGAACCGCAGGACACTGGCCGGCCATTTTATCGCTGAGAGCTTCGGCTCGGGCGTGCAGCATCTGGCCTTCTCCTGCCGCGATATCTTCCAGACCGCCGACCGCCTGACAGAGCTCGGCTTCAATGCGTTGGAGATTTCACCGAACTACTACGCCGATCTCGAAGCACGCCTCGGCCTCGAACCGGAATTCACGCACCGGTTGCGGGCCCGAAACATCCTCTTCGACCGGGACGAGGGCGGTGACTATTTCCAGCTCTACAGCCAGACCTATGGCGAAGGTTTCTTCTTCGAGATCGTTGAGCGCCACGGTTATCGAGGCTACGGGGCAGCCAATGCTCCATTCCGCATTGCCGCCCAGAAGCGAACACTGCGGCCAAAAGGCATGCCAAGGGTTTGACCATCACGACGTGAGCGAAAAGCGAAATTCCACTCTGGGCACAAGCTGACTTGGCTCCACCTTCGCTACTGGTGCAATCGTGCCGCCTCGCCCGTGCGCTCGGATGTCTGCTTTTGGGATGCTGCTAGGACTACTCAACGACCGACATGCGGTGCGAAGCAGGCATCCGGCACCGCCCGTCGCGAAGGCGGAAACGGCCGAACTCGCCTTCGCTACTCCTGCGTCCGCTTCTGCGTGATCAGGTCCAGCCGCTCGCGGTCGGAGCGTTCGCGTTCGTCGCGGTTGCGTACGTCCTTGTAGGCGCGCTCGACCATGTTGGTGCGGGCGGTCGCCGCGGCGATGAGGCTGGCTTCCTGCCTGGCGCTCGCCAGGTTCGCTTCCTGGCGCACCACCGCCTGGGCAATGCGGCGATGGTAGAGATCGGGAAACAGGGCGGAGAGCGAATCGGCCTGGTCGAAATGGCCGACCAGTTCCCTCGCTTCGGTTTCGGCGGCACTGGCCGCCGCAAGGAAGGTGGCGTGGCGGGTTTCGTGCAGCGCCTTCAGCTGTTCCTGAACCTTGACCAGCTTCTTGAGGCGGTCCTTGCGCGTGCTCATTTCTATCTCGCCAATGTCAGATCGACGAAGCCGTCGACGAACAGCGACAGCATGGTGCCGACGGCGAAATAGAAGATGATCATGCCGCCGGCGATGATGAAGGGCTGGGAGATGAAATAGATCGGGATCTGCGGCGTCAGCTTGTTGACGAAGCCGATCGTCAGATTGACGAGAATGGCATAGGCGACGAACGGGCTGCCGAGGCGGATGACCAGGAAGAACGTGTCCGACACCGTGTCGGTGACATCGACGAGGGCGGCCTGCGGGTTGAAGAAGACGTTGACCGGCGCGACCGTGTAGGAGGAAACCAGCGCGCGTATTATCTCGTGGTCGAAATCGAAGACGAACAGCATCAACAGCGCCGAGAACGAGATGATTGCGGCAAGGGCTGCCTGGGGTTCGGGCTCCTCGATCGCC
>NZ_RZTF01000040.1:19422-26436 GCF_004023175.1 Mesorhizobium sp. M7A.F.Ca.MR.362.00.0.0 | reverse complement strand
CTGCCGCCATAACCGACCAGCATGGCGATGGCCGAGCCCATGAAGCGCAGGGCTTCCATGTAGAGCCTGGTCATGGCGCCGATCAGGCCGCCGACCAGAAGTTCCGAAATGATCATCGGCACAAGGATCTGCGGGCGCGGGTCGACGAAAGGAAAGATCTTGTCCCACAGGAAGGCAAGCAGGCCGCCGGTGGCGGCGACCGCCACGAACAACCTGACCTGGACCGGGACGCGGGCGCTGGAGAGGCCCGGCATCAGCATGAAACAGGCGCCGATGCGGCAGAAGGCGAGGAACGCCGCGATGACGACGCCTTGCGACAGCACGCTCACGATATGGTTCCGAGCACCTTGATCTCGACGCCCTTGGCGATTTCGACATGGCTGAGCACCGGAAGTGTGGTGAACAGGCGCTCGATGATCATGCGCACATAGGGGCGGGCGTCGGGCGCGGTGACGAGGACGAAACGCTCGCCGGCTTCCAGATACTTCTTGATCGCCTTGGTGGCGTCCTGGCCGAACTCCTCGAGCTGGCGCGGGTCGATGTCGAACTCGCGCACCTCACCCTTGGCGTCGCGCTTGAGGCTCTGGTGGAAGGCGAGATCCCAGCGGTTGCCGAGGCGCAGCACTTTCAGCACGCCGCCCTCGGACAGGTCGCCGCATATCTGCTGGGCCATGCGGATGCGGACATGCTCGACAATCTGCTCGGTGCGGCGCACATGCGGCGCGATCTCGGCGATCGCCTCGATGATCAAGTGCAGATTGCGGATCGAGACGCGCTCGGCCAGCAGCAGCTTCAGCACCGCCTGCAGGCCGGGATAGGAGATGTGCGTGGTGCAGATCTCGTCGGCGAGCTTGCGGTATTCCTGGTCCTGGCGTTCGAGCAGCGCCTTCATGTCCTTGTAGGACAGAAGCTGCGGCAGGTTGTTGCGGATGACCTCGGAGAGATGGGTGAGCAGCACCGACATGTTGTCGGCGAAGGTGTAGTTCTCGCGCTTCAGATCCTCGGCGAAGGCTTCGACGACGGAATAGGCGCGCATGCCGAAGGCCGGCTCGCGGATTTCCTCGCCCGGTATCTCGGGTATGTCGCGATTGCCGAGCAGCACCATGATCTCGCCGACGCGCATCTGGTATTCGGCCACCACGGTGCCGTGCACCTTGATCTGGTAGCTCTTCGGCGGGATGGCGAAATCGTCGGCGACACGCACTTCCGGCACCACGAAGCCGTACTGGGTGGCGAATTTCTTGCGCATCTTGCCCATGCGGAAAACCAGTTCCTGATGCGACGTCAGCAGCCTTGTCGACAGCTGCTTGCCGATCAAGAGCTCGATCTCGGCGGTGGCGAGCGAAGCCTTGACCGAGTTCTTCTCCTCCTCGACCTTGGTTGCCTTTTCCTGGTCCTTGATCGCCTCGGCTTCGGCGAGGACCCGGTTGGCGCGCATCGGGATGACGTAGCCGAGACCGGCCATGCCGGCGGCGAGCGCAAAGAACGGGAACAGCGGCAGGCCGGGCATCAGGCCGAGCAGGACCAGCAGCGATGCCGCGACATAGAGGGCGCGCGGGTGGGCGCCGAGCTGGCCGAACACCGCCTGGTTGGTCGAGCCGCGGGTGCCGCCCTTGGAGACGAGCAGGCCGGCGGCGAGCGACACGATCAGGGCCGGGATCTGGGTGACGAGGCCGTCGCCGACCGACAGCTTGATGAACACGTCGGCGGCTTCGCCCATGCCCATGCCGTGCCTGATGTAGCCGATGGCGATGCCGCCGACGATGTTGATGGCGGTGATGATGAGGCCGGCGATGGCGTCGCCGCGCACGAACTTCGAGGCGCCGTCCATCGAGCCGAAGAAAGAAGATTCTTCTTCCAGTTCGCGGCGGCGCAGCTGCGCGGTCTTGTCGTCGATCATGCCGGCCGACAGGTCGGCGTCGATCGACATCTGCTTGCCGGGGATGGCGTCGAGGGTGAAGCGCGCGCCGACTTCGGCGATACGCGTGGCGCCCTTGGTGATGACGATGAAGTTCACCACGATCAGGATCATGAAGACGATCAGGCCGATGACGAAGTCGCTGGCCATCACCAGCTTGGAGAAGCCGGCGATGACATAGCCGGCCGCATGCGTGCCTTCATTGCCGTGCGACAGGATCATGCGCGTGGTGGCGATGTTGAGCGACAGCCGCAGCATGGTGGCGATGAGCAGCACGGTCGGGAAGGACGAGAAATCGAGCGGCCGCTGGATCCACAGCGCCACCATCAGGATCAGCACCGAAAGCGCGATCGAGAAGGCGAGGCCGACGTCGATGAGAAAGGCCGGAATCGGCAGAAACAGCACGGCCAGGATGATGACGATGCCGATGGCGAAGAAGACGTCGCGGCCGTTCTTGGCCACCGCGCCGGGCTGAATGCTTTCGCTGATCGCCATATCGTCCTCAAACCCCATAGACTGCCGAGCGCGCGACAGCCCTGTGAGGGTAGCCCGCCAAGCTTGCGCGAGGGTGGGAGGCTGGATTCAGCGCTGCGTTCAGGGGGGTTCAGCCGAACGCTTCAAGCGCCAGGATTTGGTTTGGCGTTGCGCGCGGACTAGCGCGCGCCTAGACAGCTTCGGCCAAACTTCATATCGTTTCGTGATGACAAAACTTACATTAAGCTCGGACTATTATATTGTGTCCGATGCAGATGGACTGTTTCAACACGGCGAGATTTTCCACATATCGCGCAACAAAGCTGGAGGATCGGTTAGCACCCGGGTTGGACGCTTTCATACATGGCGGCCGCAGCTTCATCCGGAAGGGTATTTCCCGCATTCCAGGCTCGATTGTCATGTCGATGATGATCCCCTCGCACCCGAACCGTCTTGGCTTGCGCGTACGCTTCTAGACGCGCTGATACAGCAGGGTGAGATATCAGAGCCAATTTGGTTGGGATGGCATAAAACCAAAGAGCTGGATGGTGAAGAACGAGGCCAGGTTTTTGACCTAGACTAAACACGTAGTCCCTGTTCTCGAAAGAAAACCACATGCTTCTGATCATTGGCACCATCCGCTTGCCGCCGGCAAAGCTCGGACAGGCAATGCCCGCGATGGAGCGCATTGTTTCCGGCAGCCGCGCCGAGCCCGGCTGTCTCGAATATTCCTATGCGCAGGATGTTTTCGATGCCGGGCTCATCCGGGTCACGGAAGTCTGGAGCGACAGGACGGCGCTCGAGGCGCATTTCCGTTCGCCGCACATTGCGGACTGGCGTGCGAGCTGGCCGGCGCTTGGCATAGGCGAGCGCAACCTCGTGCTCTATGAAGCCGGCGAGCCCATGCCGACCTGAACGGTCCGTCAGCCGATCGATATCGCGCCAGCTGTCGCCAATATGGTGTCTGCCGGCATAGTGGTTGCCATGCCGTGCCGCCGGGCGTATCAGGCTGGCTTTCCACTGCCTTTCGATATCGGCGAGCCGCCCCGGTGCTTTCCAGAAACCACAGCGAAGTCTACGCCCGCCGGCTGCGCGCGGTGCTGGTCAGGTCGTTGCCTCTGCTCGAGGCACGCGGCATCGTGGTGGTCGTTCTCGCCGGTGTCGTAGGCGTGATGGCTGGCATATTGGTCACGGCGATGAGCCAGATCGTGCAGGACCTGCACGGGCTGCTGTTCGGCGTTCAGCCAGGCGGCCGGCTTTCCGGCATGTTCTCGCTCGCCAATCCGATGCAGGCGCTGATACCGGCGATCGGCGGCATGCTGCTGGGGCTGACGGTGGTCTGGCTCAGGATACGGAAATTCCGCACGCCGATCGACCCGATCGAAGCCAATGCGCTCTATGGCGGGCGCATGTCGCTGACTGACACCTTCATCATCGCCGGCCAGACGATGATCTCCAGTGGTTTTGGCGCCTCGGTCGGGCTGGAAGCCGGCTATACGCAGGTTGGCTCCGGGCTGGCATCGCGGCTGGCGGGCATCTTCAGGCTGCGCCGCAACGATGTCCGCATCCTGGTCGGCTGTGGTGCGGCCGGCGCCATCGCCGCCGCCTTCGATGCACCGCTGACCGGCGCCTTCTACGGCTTCGAACTGGTCATCGGCATCTACTCGGTTGCCAATGTCGCGCCAGTCTTGACAGCCGCGATCTGCGCCTCGCTGACGGCCGAGATGTTCGGTGGCGTGCCGTTTCCGCTCGAGCTTTCGGGTCTGCCGGCGCTCACCGCCAGCCAGTATGTGCCGTTCCTGCTGCTCGGCCTGCTCGGCGGTGCCGCCTCGATCGCCATCATGCATCTGGTGACACTGATCGAGCGCGGTTTCGCCAGGCTGTCGATCGATGCGGCGCTGCGCCCCGTCATTGGCGGCGTCATCGTCGGGCTGCTGGGGCTGATCACGCCGCAGGTCCTGTCCAGCGGCCATGGCGCGCTGCATCGCGAATTCTCGATGAATTACGGGCTGGCCGTGGTGGCCAGCGTCTTCGTGCTCAAGCTGGCGGCGTCGGCGGTCTCGCTGGGGTCGGGTTTTCGCGGCGGATTGTTCTTCGCCTCGCTGTTCCTCGGCGCGCTGCTCGGCAAGGCGTTCGCGGATGTGATGATTGTCGCCTCGCCGGCAACCGGCATCGACCCTGCCGTCGCCGCCGTCGTCGGCATGACGTCGCTCGCAGTCGGTGTCGTCGGCGGTCCGCTGACGATGACCTTCCTGGCGCTGGAATCGACCCGCGACCTGACGCTGACCGGCGTTGTGCTGGCCGCCTCGATCATGTCGGCGATCCTGGTGCGCGAGACCTTCGGCTACTCGTTCTCGACATGGCGCTTCCATTTGCGCGGCGAGACCATCCGCAGCGCCCACGATGTTGGCTGGATGCGCAGCCTCACAGTCGGCTCGATGATGCGCAAGGACATCAAGACCATCTATGCCTCGACGACGCTGGCAGCCTTCCGCAAGCAAGTGCCGCTCGGCTCTGCCCAGCGGGTCATCGCCGTGGATGCGGGCGATCATTATGTCGGCGTGCTGATCGTGGCCGAACTGCACAGCGATCCTTCCGATGGCGAGGTGCCGGTGCGCGATCTTGCCAAATACAAGGACGCGGTGCTGGTGCCGAGCATGAACGTGCAGGCCGCCGCGGAAACATTCCAGCGGGCGGGCGCCGAAGAACTCGCTGTCGTCGAGGATTTCACCGACCACATCGTGCTGGGCCTTTTGACCGAAGGCCATCTGATGCGGCGCTATGCCGAGGAACTCGACAAGGCGCGCCGGGACCTGTCGGGCGAGGGCTAAGGGACAACCCGGAGTCAGTGTTCAATAGGTCCCTTGGCCATCACGAGAGCCGTGCCGGCGGTGGTCGGGCGTTCGATCATGCGCCGCACGCGGGGCGGTTCGTCGCCGCTGTGCAGGGCCCGCACGCGTTCGCCGATGACGGCGTCGGCATGGGTTATGCGTCCATTGTGCCTGATATATTCGATCCAGGTCGGCGTGTGATAATGCTCGATCCATACGGTGGGATTCTCGAGATCGCGCGCCAGCGTCCAGTTGCGGGCGCCGTCACGACGGCGGATGCGGCCGCGTTCGGCCATGATGGCGAGGAACTCCGGTTCATCCTCGTGCCGGATCACATACTCGATCATGATGGCGATGGGACCGCTGCGCGGCTTCAGGTCAAGCGCCAAATGCGGTTCCTTGAAGCGATTGAGCGGATCGAGGTTGAGCACCTGCTGTTGCGGCAGCGGGAGCAAAAGACCGATGGCGCCGCCGGCCAGCATGGCGACGCTGGCTGCGATCAGCGCGGCTTCGGCGCCGTGCGCATCGGCGACGACACCCCAGATCCAGCTGCCGAGCGCGATGCCGCCGAAGGTCGCGGTCTGGTAGACCGACAGCACCCGGCCGACCACCCAGCGCGGCGTCGCCATCTGCACCGTGACGTTGAAATGCGAAAGCGCGATCACCCAGCAGGCGCCGCCGACAAGCAGGCCGAGCGACGTCTGCCAGGCATGCTGGCTGACGGCGGCATTGAAGGCGCAGACAGCGAAGCCGGCGATAGCACAGCGCACCATCGTCTCGCTGGAGAGCAACTGCCGCAGCCTGACGCTGATCAAGGCGCCGCCGACCGCGCCGATGCCGAAGGCGCCGAGCATGATGCCATAGGTCAGCGCATCGCCCTTGACGACATCGCGCGCCACCAGAGGCAGCAACGCAAGCACAGCGCCTGCACTGAAGCCGAACGCAGCACCCCTGACCAGCACCTTGCCGATGTTGGGCGACATGGCGACATAGCGCAGGCCGGCGCCCATGGCAGCCCCCAGCGACTCGCGCGGCAAGGTCGATACCGGCACGTTCGGCTTCCAGCGCGCCAGCACGACGATCAGGCCGATATAGCTCACCGCGTTCGCCGCGAAGGCGGCCGCGGCACCGGCCGTGGCGACGATGATGCCGCCGATCGCCGGACCGACGCTGCGCGTCAGGTTAAAGCCCATCGAATTGAGGGCGACGGCTGCCGGTACCTTGTTGCGGGGAACGATATCGCCGACGGAGGCTTGCCATGACGGGCTGTTGAGCGCGGTGCCGCTGTCAATCAGGAAGGTGAAGGCAAGCAGCGTCCATGGCGTGATCAGGCCTGAATAGGTGAACAGGGTCAGAAGCACCGACACCACCAGCATGAAGGTCTGGGCGACCAGCATCACCTTGCGCCGGTCGAAACTGTCGGCGATGGCGCCGGCGACGAGTGCAAACAGCATGATCGGCAAGGTGGTCGAAGCCTGGACCAGGGCCACCTGATAGGGCGAGGTGGCGATCGTGGTCATCATCCAGGCGGCGCCGACACCCTGGATCAAGCCACCGAAATTCGAGACGAGGCTTGCGCCCCACACGGCGCGGAAAATGCCGTGCCGGAAGGGCGCCAGCGCCGAGACGCTCTCGCTGTCCGGCTTTTCGTCAATCATTTGGGGTTCCTGCCATGTCGTGCCTGCTCGTCAGACAATCCGTTTGCGCAGACCGTTTGCCGAAAGTAGGGCATGGCGCCGCAAAGGGCAAAAAAGCGCATGGTCCAACAATGGGATAGAGGCGGTCCAGGCC
>NZ_RZTF01000040.1:8824-19412 GCF_004023175.1 Mesorhizobium sp. M7A.F.Ca.MR.362.00.0.0 | reverse complement strand
GTCCAGGCCTTGTCCGCCGGTGGGTCCGGAGGTGCCGCTGGGATCGGCGGCGTCTGTCCTCAGACAATTGCGAACGGCATGCCTCGGCACACCATCCTGGAACAGGCTCAGAAGCCGTTCTGGATGCGCTCGAAGATGACGTTGGTGAAGGCCGATATCTGGCTGCCGATGAAGGGGCCGGTCAACGCCACCACCAGCATGATCGCGACGATCTTCGGCACGAAGGTCAAGGTGATCTCCTGTACCTGCGTCAGCGCTTGGATGAGGGCGATGCCGATGCCGACCGCCATGGCGACCAGCACCACCGGAGCGGACGCGACGAGCACCGTCCACACCGCGTACTGGACGATGTCGAGAGCGTCGGCCTCATTCATGGGACTGGCTCTCTGTCGAAAGCGTCAGCTTGCTGCCTTGACCGAGACTCCCGGACCGACGGCGACTTCGGTGCCGTTCTGCAGCACGGCGATGAGACCGTTGCTGGCGAGGCGCACCGAAGCCACGGTGCCCGTGGTCAGGCCGTCGGCGGAGGTGATCGAGCGCCCGATCAGTGCGTCGGCCTGCGACAGCGCCGAGGACTGCATGATCTGATTGAGCTTGGTATTGGTCTGCACCGACTGCTCGACCTGAGAGAAGGTGGCGAGCTGGGCGACATATTGCGTCGAATCCATCGGCTTGGTCGGATCCTGGTTCTTCATCTCGGCGATCAGAAGCTTCAGGAAGGACTGGTAGTCGACCGCTGTCTTCGAGGTCGACGCCGTGGCCTGATTGGCGCCTGTCGGAATCGTCGTCGTCATGTCCACGTTCATCAGTATCGTGCTCCCACGGCCAGCGGGCGCTCGGCACCCGAAACATCGTCATTACCACCCAGCGCGCGGCGTTCGAGCGGATAAAGCGCGCGGATCGCCTTCAGCGCCTCGTAGATATGATCCTCGCCGACCATGCGGTCGATCTGTTTCAGCGCGCTGCAGATCTGGGTGTCCTCGAAGCTTGCCAGAAGCAGCGGCAGCGAACGGCGGAACATGTCGCGCGCGGCGGCGGCGCCGGCCGGGTTCATCAGCATGACCTGCAGGATGAAATAAAGCTGCTTGAGCGGCGTCGAGGCATCGTCGGCCTGGATCACGTGGCTTTCGAGCAGGAACTGGACGTCGTTCATCAATTCGACAGTGACCTTGCGGTCGACCCGGATGACGGCGCCGTTGATGTAAATCTTTTCGTTCGGCTTGAGCGATATCTTCAGCGTGTTGGTCATTGAATGCCGTCCCTGATGATCTGGGACACCTCGATCAACCCTTCGAAATTGTTGGTGCGGCCCTGACGGATGTCCTCCGCCTCGCGCAGCAGCCACAGGCCGATGGAAATGAGGTTGGCGCGCAGTTCCTTGGGCAGGGCGTTGTCGCTGGAGCCAAGATCCTCGACGAAGGCGGTCCAGACGCGGTTGGTGAAGTGAAGCGCCTCGATCGCTTCCATGGAATCGTGGCCGGCCGCTGCTGCCGCCGCCAGCATGTCGATCGAGCGGGTCAGAAGCTCCCGCTCGCGGTCCTTCGCGTCGGCAACGGAGTTGCTCTGGATGTCGGCGTAGGAGAATTGGTACATCGTTGGGGCTCTACCGTTCCGTTAAGCGTTGTCAGGTCAGGTAATTCAACAGGCTGAGCTGCTGCAGGCGTGCGGTCAACGCGAAAGACGTTTCGATGTGCTGTGTCAGGTCCGCGACCCGTGTCGCGGCTGCCGCCGGATCGACGGCTTCCAGATCGAGAATGTGCCGTTCGAAAAGGTCGACCTGCGTTTTCATCCGATCGTTGGCATCGGAAACCCGCTTCTGGACGATGCCGGTCTCGGATTGAAGCTGGCCAATGCCGCTCAGCGCTTCGCCGACCAATGTGGTGGAGCGGCTGACAACCGTATTCTTCGCCGCCTGGCTGATGTTGCTGGACATCAGGCTGCTGACCATGGCTGCGGCCATGGCGAGTTTCTGAATGCCATCGCTGTTGGCGCTGGTCGAAGTCGGTGTGGTTTCGTTGAGTGCGATGCGGCTGACGATCTGCTGGTCGGTGGCGTTCGACCAGTCGCCCTGCCAACCCGCGCCCGTGAACAGCGGCGCGACATCGTTGGTGATGAAATCGTCCATCTGGGCGGCCGTGATGTTGGCCGCTGCCGGGTCGTCCTGGGTGAAACCGAAATTGGTGAGGAAAGCGGTATCGAATGCAGTCTTGGCGGGAGAGCCGGCAGCCGTGAAATCGTTGATCGGCTTGACGTCGGTGTTGGTGCCGGCAAACAGATATTCACCATTGACGCTGGTGTTGAGGATCGAGGTCAGCTGCTGGATGGTCGCCTTGCCGGAGTCCCGGGTGAGGCTGTTGGACGAGTCGCTTGAGGAAGCGGTGGTCAGGGCGGACAGGAAGGTCTGAGCGGCGCCGGAGAGTTGGCCAAGCGAGGTCTGTGTCGAGGAAAGCCTCGCGCCGACCAGGCCGTTGGAATCGATAATGACGTTGAGCCGGTCGAGATCGCGCGAGAAGGTGACGGACTGGGCGGTGCGCCCTCCGAGAGCCAGCCCGACATCGGCGACCCTGCCGGTCGACGCTTCCTTCGTGGCTTTGACGAGTTCGGCCTGCATGCGCATCTGCTGGGAGCGCATGGCATTGGAGATTGCGGCCGAGGAGACTGAAGTCATGGAATTATCCCACCGCGTTAAGCAAGGCCGTCAGCATGTCGTCGACGGTTTTCATCATCCGGGCCGATGCCTGGTAGGTGTGTTCGAGGTCGAGCAGCAACGACATTTCCTGGTCGACATTGACCCCGGTCGCGTTGGACAGCGCCTCTGCGCTGCGCGATGCCAGTGCTTCCTTGGCATCGGAGGCGGTCGAAGCCTGCTGGCGCACGCCCTCGAACCAGCCGATCGAACTGGCGGCGTAGTCGGATACGCTGGAGGTTGCCGAAACGCCGGCGGCGGGGTCGAAAGTCATCGGCTGGTCGAGCCGGTCGCCATAGGCGACCAGAAGGGTGGAATAGGACGCGCCGCCGCCCGTGTTGGCGACATAGGCCGCACCATTGGCGCCGCCGTCGCGCAGCAGCGTCGGGTTGCCGCCGGTGCTCGGGTCCATCGCTGCATTGACGCTGATGGACGCGGCAAGGCCGGTGACCAGCGTGCCGGCGGCCGGCACGGCCGGCGCTCCCGACCAGGTGAACAGGCCGGCGGCATTGGCCATCGAGGGTGCGGTCTCGGCAAAAGCGGTGATCAGGCCACGCGCGGTCTCGTCGAGCTGGCTCTGCATGGTCGAGGCGACGCCGTCGCGCAATTGCAGCAGGCCGGCAAGCGTGCCGCTGGCGCTGGTGTTGCCGCCGGCTCCCGCCGAGATCGGCACGTTGTCGATGTAAACGGCATTGCCGGCGGCACCCGCGGTATAGCCTGCCGACGCCGCGAAGGTGACCGTGCGCGGTATCGTCTCGAACAACGTCGTGCCGTCGCCGGTGGTGATGACCATGTCATTGTCGCCTCGCGTGAAGGTCGACACCGGGACATAGTTCGAAATCTTCTTCAAAAGCGCGTCGCGCTGGTCGAGCGCATCGGAAACGTCGGTGCCGGAACGGGTTCCGGACATGACCGCCGTGTTGGCATCCTGGAACTGGCTGAGCAGCGAGTTCAGGTCATCGACGGCGGTGGCGATCTGGCCGTCGGTCTGGGTGCGGAAATCCTGGACTGCCTTGGAGCCCTCGTTGAGCGAGCGCACGACCTGTTTGGCGGCGTCGATGACCGAGGCGCCGAGGTTCTGGTTCGAGGGCGAGGTGGCGTAGAGCTGCAGCGCCTGCTGCAGGTTGGCGATCGCGGTCGAGGGCGAGGACGCATTGTCGACGCCATTGACCGCGACGCCCAGCTGATCCATGCCGCTGTAGAGCGCGTTCTGCCCGCTCCAGGCCGATAGCGCGCCGAGATTCTGGCGAAACAAAAGCTCGTTGGCTGCGCGCTGGATATCGACCGAACGCGCGCCCGGCGCCGTGCTGGTGACGACGGCCTGGCGCCGCGAATAGTCCGGATTGGAGGCGTCGGCGACGTTGCGCGAGACAACGCTTGTCTGTCGCGCGGTGTTCATAAGCGCCGACTGGGCGATACTCAATGCGGTAGACAGTGACATGCGGGTCTTTCGCGGGCGACGCCCGTCTTATCTCTTCAGGTTGACAAGGACGTCCATCAGATCGGAACCGGTCTGGAAGACTTTCGAATTGGCGGTGTAGCTGCGCTGCGCCGCGATCATGTTGGTCAGTTCTTCGGCGATGTCGACGTTGGAATTCTCGAGCGCGCCGGAGATGATGGAGCCGAGTTTGCCTTCATTGGCAAAGCCGACACGAACCGCGCCGGACTCGGTGCCCTGCGAATAGACGTTGCCGGGCAGCGCGGTGAGCTGGTCCGGGCTCTGCACGTCGGCCAGCGGAATCTTGTAGAGCGGCTTGGTCGAACCGTCCTTGTACTGTGCGTAGATGGTGCCGTCCTTGCTGATCTGGACCTTGTCGATGGTGCTCGGCGCGTTGCCGTTGACCTGGGCATCGGAAACCGTGAAGCCGGCGCCAAGCTGGGTCAGCGCAGACAGATCGAGATTGAGGGTGGCGCCGTTCGGCACGGTAAATGAAACGCCGGTGGGCGTGCCGGTGAGCTTGCCGGTGGTGGTGTCGAAGGTCAGGTTGGCCGAGCCCAGCAAGCCGCCAGCGGTGTAGGGGAACGATGTTCCAGCGGTGGCCTTCGACTGATCGAAGACCGCCACCTGCCAGGTGCCGGCGCCGGTGTTGGTGAAATACACGTCGAGCAGCTTCTTGTTGCCGAGATTGTCGTAGGCGACCATCGAGGATTTCGACGTGTATTGCGCGGTCGCAGCGTTGGCGGCGGGCAGGTTGGCGGTCGCGACCGGTGTCGCGCCGGCCGGCAGGTTGCCGGCATAGCTGCCCTCGGTGCTCGGCGTTGCGGTCATTCCCTGGTCGGAGATGACAACCGGGACCAACCCCTCGAAGCCATTGACCGTCGCTGCCGGTACGCCGTTGTCGTAGCTGTACGCCATCAGCTGGAAGCCGGCCGAGTTGACAAGTCTGCCTTGACCGTCGGGAACGAAAGCGCCGGCCCGGGTCAGGTAGGGGGTGCCGCTCGGATCCTGGACGACAAAGAAGCCATCGCCGCTGACGGCAAGGTCGGAAACCGAGGTCGTGTACTGAAGCACACCCGGATCGCTGACCGCCTGGCGGATCGTCGTGGTGACGCCGCCGGAATTGTAGGCACCGCCGGTCGACGGCATGACCAGCGTCGAGAATTCGGCGGAGGAGCGCTTGTAGCCGGTGGTGTCGGAATTGGCGATGTTGTCGGCGACCGTCGATAGGCGGTTTGCCTGGGCGTTCATACCGGAAACGCCGGTCCGCATCATTCCGTAGAGGCTCATCGAAACGTCTCCGCTGTGTCCATGCTGCTGGCTACGAGGCTACGCATGCTTTCTTGCGCGAGGCTGGCGCGGCGCTGCATCAGAAGACGAGCCGGTAGCCGAGGAAACGCTTGGAATCGATCGGGTCGGTGCCCAGCTTCTCGCGCAGCTTCTTGCGCAGTTTGCTGATGTGGCTTTCCACCACGTTCTCCTCGACCTCTTCGTCGAAGATGCCGTAGATGGCGTTGAAAACCTGGGTCTTGGTGACACGGCGCCCGCGATTGCTCGCCAGATATTCGAGGATGCGGCGTTCACGGCGCGGCAGGGGGAGGGGCTGACCGTCGATCTCGGGGTCGCGGCCGTCCATGAAGATGCGCATGGCGCCGATCTCGGTGTAGGCGACGTCTTCCTGGGCGCGGCGGCGGATGGCGGTGATGCGGGCCAGGATCTCGCGGATATGGACGGGCTTGCGAATGACGTCGTCGACGCCGCTCTCGAACAACCGGAGCGTGTTCTCCAGCGAATGCTGTTCGCTGAGCGCAATCACCGGGGCGCCGGTGCGGTCGCGGATCTGGCGCGGAGAGATGGAACCCTCGCGGCAGTCGCCGATGAGGAAGGCCCGGACCGAGCGTAGATCGGTGTCTGCGGCAGAGTTCACCCACTCACCGAATTCCCCGGACGCAAAGCCTGCACAGGCGATGCCCTCACGATCGAAAAGTGAATTGTATCCCTCTGTTACGAGCTCGCGCTCGTCAACGATCACAATCATCGGCCCCGCCTTCCGAATCAAATCATTTGCCCCGTGAAGAGAGGCGTATCCGCTGGCGGGAATCCTGAACAACCGTCATTTCTTGTAGCTAGTTTCTTGGGAGTCTGGAATCGTTTCGGTTGCATTAGCGGGCGGCCAGATGTGCTTTCGGCGGCAAGTTCTGACCAAGTCAAACCAACAATTCGGGTTGTACGGTTTGTCTATTAGTAACGGGAAATGCGCTTACGGGTTGCAGAATCCGCGGGCGTTCGCGGTCCATTTTCCAAAGCCGGTGGCGACCATGTTGGCAATGACGCGGCAGACATAGATCTTCTGCGCCGGGTCGTTGTCGGGACCGGCATGATAGCGGGCCACGGCCATAGACCAGGTCTCGTGACGGGCATGAAGGCTGGCCAGGAAGCGCGCCGCATAGTCGACGTTCTGGCGTGGGTCGAGCATGTCCTCGACGCTGCGAAAATGCGATGCGTGGTAGTGGTGATTGATCTGCATGCAGCCCAGATCGATCAGGGTCTTGCCCTCGCGCCGGGCATTGGCGAAGGCGGCAAGGGCCTCGGTCCGGCTCCTCGGAAAGACTGCTTTTCCTTCTATATTCAAGGCATTGGGTTGAAGGCTGCCCTTGTTTCCGGTCTCCGTCAGGCCAACGGCATAGAGGATGCCGGCGGGTACGCCATAACGATCGGCGGCGCGCAGGATCTCCGGCTCGCAGGGATTGGCCGCGGCTGCGGCGGCGTTTGCCGCGCTAGATAAAGATATCGCCGCCAGCGCGCTCGCGAGCAGGCGAAGTGCCGCGGCCGTAGTCCTGCGCGTCATCGTTGCGTTTCCCTGAGGATTGCTGGCCCGGTTGCTGGCCGCCGGCTCCACCATTGCCGCTGCCCGAATTCCCCGGTTGAAAGGATGCTGGATCGCGGCCTGTCGCCGCCGCCATAGGAGCGGTTGCATCCGCCCGGGTTGTAGCGGGAACTGCTACCGAAGGTTGCAGTATCGTGACCTTGTCAACCTCGAAGCCGAGCCCCCGCAGCGACTTGACGATGGCCTCGCTGTCGGCCGACAGCCGACGATAAGCGTCGTGCGTTTCCGGCTTCAGCTCAATCGAGAGTTGTTCCCCGGAGAGGCGAAGATTGGCCGTCACCATGCCGAGTTCGGCGGGGTGGAGTTCGATCTTCAACACATGTGTCGGAACGGCAACAGAGCTGGCCAGATGGGTGGACGTGGGTGAGGCTGAAAGCGCCTTTTGCGGCCCGGCGTCGGTGGCTATGGCGTTGATCACATTGAGGGCTGCCTGGCTGATAGGACTCTGCGGCAGTGCGGGGAAGCTCCGTTCCGACACCACGTCGATGCGCGCAGTGGGCAGGGACTGTTTTCCCGCTTCGGGACGCATCGAGGACTGGACATCCTCGATGCTCTTCATCGCATTCGCGGCGTGCTTCGACCGCACGCCGGGCACATCGGCGGCCGGTGCGTCCGGCAGCTTCTGGGCCGCCGCCGCGGCGTCGCGTTCTGGCGCGCTGGAGGCAGCGCTCAGTGACTGACCGTCAAGCGCCGTCAAAGGCCCGTCGACGATCGACGCCTGCTCCGGCTTCGGCATGGTTTCGAGTGCTTCGCGTCCGCCTGCGGATTTTGGCCGGTAGGTCTTTGGCAGTGAAGCCTGCCCATCGAGCGCCGGGTCCGACGGATTCTCGCCGGTCATCGTATTGCCTCCGGCTGCCTTGGCCGTTGTCGAGAAATGCCGCAGGTCATGAAACGCGATCAGCAGCGGCAGGTCGTCCTGAAGCGGCTCGGCGTCCGGCGCCGTCTCTTCAGCGTCGGCCTTCGCGTTTGCTTCCAAATCGTCCTTGCCGGTTTTCACGTTTGCCACTTTGGCCGAGATGGTCCTTGCGGGCTCGGCCGATGCTGGTTCGGCCTTGGCGTCATGCCCGGCAAGGCCGGCCGCGAGCTTGCTCCAGCGCTGGTCGCGCGATCCCACCTCTGTCGACGGCTGCCGTTCCGGGCGGGCAGCACCGGCATCGTCGCGCAGCATCTTGCCGAAGCCGGCGTCATCGTTCCTGCCGTTCGCGGCCGGCTGCTCCGACGTCGCGCGCGTGGAGGCAAATCCTGGCAAGGCCGAGCCGAGGCTGGTGGTCATTTGGGGGCGGCTCCAAGCATCTGGTCGATCAGGTCGAGCTGTCGACGTGTTCTGGTCATGGCGGCGTCGGTCGGATCGGCGGGCTCTGGACCGGCTGCGGGTGACGGTGCCGACGCCGGCATGACAGTCGCAGGGTCGGCGGATGCCGCTGCTGCCGTGTCCGGCGCATTGGCGGCTGGTCCGCTGGAGGCCGCGGTGACGGCGGGTTGCTCCGAGATGGCGCCTTCGACCGGTGGTAGGCCACTGTCATCGGCGCCTTGCGCCGTGGCGATCTCGGGCACCGGCTGCGCGGCGTCGAGCAAAGCGCGGTCACCCTCCGACAGCCGGCTGCGGTCGATCTTGCCGAGCTTGGCACGAACGTCCTCGATTGTCCCCGAGGTGACGGTGGAAAGGCTGGCATAGAGCAGGGCGCGTGGATCGTCCTGATTGGTGTTGCCGTCGCGGCCCTGTTCCGCCCGCGCCGAAGCGAAGGCCGACAAGTCGTTCAGGCCGTCTATCGCGGCCCGGCGGGCGATGCGCAGATAGATCACCTTCTCGCGCTCGGGATCCATCATCGAGGTGATGTCGCCCAGCTTGTCCTGGCTGATCGACATGTGCAGCGCGATGACGCCGGAGACGAAGGAGTCGGCGAACTGGCTGGCATAGGGCGAATAGAGGTAGCGCTCGACATATTGGGTGGAAGCAAGGGCGAAGCGTGCCGCATCGCCTTGCGCGACTGCAAGGCCGACCGAACGGCGAAGTGCCGCTTCCTCGACCAGCGTGCCGGGGCTGAGCAATCTTGCCTCGTCGAGCAGACGGAGTGCGGTCGCCGGTTGATCACCGGCAAGCAGTGAGCCTTTGACCAAAGCGAGGAAGGCGCCGAGATCCGGAGGCAGCGCCATGGGATCGATCGGCCTCAAGGCTTCGATAGCCTCGCCGGGCCGGCCGTTGAGGTAATCAATCACGCCTTTGGCGATGGCAAGGCTTTGCGGATCCGTCGTAGCGCGCGACGTGGCCGCTTCGACGGTCACCGGGTTGCCGCCGCTCATGCCGTAGACAAGCAGGGCTCGAAAGTTCTTGGGATCCTTGTAGTCCTCGGCATTCGCCGCCCGCAAGCGCGCATCCGCCATCTCCAGCAGCTTGGCCTGCATCGGCAGGGCGGCATGATCGCCGGCGGCTATGCGGTCCTGGATGAGTTGCAGCGAGCGCACCAGCTGATACGGCTGCAGCGCGTCCTGGGCGAAACCGGCCGACGGGTGTCCGCCGGCCAGCAGCAACAAACCAATCAACCGGCGGGTGACGGCCGCTCGCTTCATCCGCCGGTCGCCATCAGGATCTCGATGCGACGGTTCGCGGCCGCCAATGGATCGGCTGCTACCTTCGGCTGGCGGTCGGCGAAGCCGGCGACCTCGGTGATGCGGCGTTCGTCGACGCCGCCGCGCACGAGCATGTAGTAGGCGGAATGCGCGCGCGCCGTCGACAGCCGCCAATTGTCGTAGCTGTCGCCGCGGAACGGCCGGGCATCGGTGTGGCCGTTGATGCTGATGGTGCCCTTCTGGCTGTTGATGATGCGGCCGATCTTCTCCATCGCCAGCACCAGTTCGCGTCTCGGCAATGCCGAGCCGACCTCGAACATGCCGAAGTCGAGCTGATCGGTGATCGAGATGACGATCCCCTTGTCGGTGGCTTCGACCGAGACGCCGTCGTGCAGCTTGTCGCCGGGCTTGAAGGCATCGGCCAGCTGCCGCTTGACGTCGGCAGCTGCCTTGACGGCAGCCGCGGTTGGCGCCTTCTCGCCGATGTCGGGCTTGGCGGCCTTTTGCGCCTCAGGCTCTGCCTTGGCTGCGCCCGCGACCGTGGTGCCGTCCGGCTTGGTCTCGCCGGCCATTGCCGTGGCAGGGTTCGCGGCCTGCTTGCCGGTCGCGTCCTTAGCCAGCGGCTCGAGCGGTGCGGCGACAGGCGGCACGGCTTTGACTTTGAGCACTTGGGTTTCGGCGGTCTTGTCGCCGGGCTTGGCCGGATCGCCCTCGATCTTCGTGCGCTCGGCGCTGGCTTCGGCGCCGGGCGCCGCTACCTGCTGCGACCAGAAATCCGGCTCGAAGGGATCGCGGTAGGAGGCGCCACCGGAGGCGCCGGTAGCCGGGCCGGCAGCCTGCACGCCGCCGTCGCCTTTCTGGCTGACATTCTGCATGACCCCGGTATCCGCGGCGATTTCCGAAAGCACCGCGTAGGGGTCGGCGAAGAGATGGTCGTCGGAGCGTTCCGCCTGTTGCGGCTCCTGCTTGTCCTGCTTGTGGTCCGACGCGCCCGCGCCGGCATTGCCGT
>NZ_RZTF01000040.1:4805-8814 GCF_004023175.1 Mesorhizobium sp. M7A.F.Ca.MR.362.00.0.0 | reverse complement strand
GTTCTGTCCGGCTTTGCTGGTCGCCTCTTGCGGATCGTCGGCCGTCAGCCCCATGGCGCGCGGACCGTCGCCGAGATCCTCCAAGCCCTTGCGGCTCGAATTGCGGTCGACCAGCTTGACCGGGTTGAAGTAGCTGGCGACGGCTGCCTTGGTCTGCTCGTTGGCGGCGTTGATCAGCCACATGACCAGGAAGAAGCACATCATGGCCGTCATGAAGTCGGCGAAGGCGATCTTCCAGACGCCGCCATGGTGGGCCTCGTCATGGTCGTCATGGCTGCGCCGCACGATGATGATCTCGTGGCGGCCGTGGTCGGCGTCTGCGACGCTCATGCCAGGACCTCCGAGAGGGCCGTCGACCATTCGGCCATGCGCGTCTCGAACACTGCTTCGTCGATGGCGACGGTCAGGTCGAAACCTGGCGCCTCGACAAAATCGAGATTGGCGGCGCCGGGTCCGAGCGACGCCTTCAGTGTTTCGAACATCGAGAGCGGGCCGCGCACGACGATGCGCACCGCTTCAGCATCGCCGACCGCTTCGCGGATGGCGCCGGCCAATGCCTCGATCGAACGTTTCTGCAGATCGTCGCTGACGATGCCGCCGATGATGCGGGCGACCGTGGCGGCGACAAGTCCGGTGACGCGCGCCTCCATGGCATCGATGCGCAACGAGACCGCCTTGCCGACATCGTCGCCGAGGCTTTCGAGAAATATCCTTGCTTCCTCGGCATTGGTCTGGCGTTCGGCTTCGAGCGCGGCGTCATGCGCAGCCGACAGGCGGACCTCCAGCGCTGCCTCCGCCTGGGCAACCGCCTCGGCGATCAGCGTGCCGATATCGGCCTGCGGCGCCGGCGTCTCGGGCTTGTGTTCGGGATCGATTGCTGCCCGGGACTGGCCGGCACGTTGCGCGCGCGTCCCGAAATCAGGCAGAAGGTCGAAGAGGGCTACGGAGGGCATGGTTTACACCGCCACTTCCTGGGCGGCCCATTTGCGCAGGATCTGCGCGGTGCGCTCCTCGTTGAGATCGACCATCCTGGCAAGCCTGTCCTGCGGCGCCGGCCGGATCTTCTGGCGAAGATCGTCGAGCGGCGTGGGGCCTGGGCGTGTGCCTGGCAAGGTCCCAATAGCGGCACTGTCGGTGGCCGCCATTGCCTCCGGCGTCGGCAGCGAGCGCTGGACGTCGTCGAAGCTGGGACCTGCCAGGGCCGGAGTAGCCTTTGCCGTCAGCGCCACGGCCATCGGCCTCAGGCCGAAGAAGGCGACCAGGAACACCACGACGATGAAGGCACCGGCATTGATCATCGTGCCGGCATGCTGGCCGATCGAATCGAGCATTCCCGCCTGCGGGATCGCCTCGCCATCCAGGCCGTCGATGAACTCGACCGCCGAGACGTCGATGATGTCGCCGCGCTTTTCGTCAAGGCCGGTAGCGGACGTGACCATCTTCTGGATCTCGGCGACGCGCTTGGCGATCTGCTCCGGCGTGGCGTCCTTGCCGAGGATGGCCGTCAGCCGTTGCTGATTGACGACCACGGCAATCGACATCTTGGTGACGGTGTAGCCGTTTGAGACCGTGGCGATCTTCTTGGAATTGATCTCGTAGTTGGTGATCTCTTCCCTGCGGTCGTTCTGCGAGGAGGATTGCGGACCATCGGTGGCGGTTGCCTGGGTCTCGGGCAGGTTCTGCTCGACGCTGGCCGGAGTGGAAGCCTGCTTCTGGTTGTTGTTCTCGTTGGCCCGCACCGACTGCACCGAGCGTTCGACGCGGGAATTCGGATCGAAGATGGTCTCTTCCGTCTGGCGGGTGTCGGTGTTGACCTCGGCCTTGACGCTGGCGCGGAAATTGTCGGGGCCGAGATAGGCCGTCAGCGCACGGCGGATGTTGTCTCCGATCTGCGCCTCCACGGTCTGCTCGACGCCGAGCGTGCGGGCGGCGCTGGTGTTGGAAGGATCGTCGCCGGCGGCCAGCAGATTGCCGCTGGAATCGAGAACAGTCACCTTGTCTGCCGACAGGCCGGGAACGGCGGCGGCGACGAGATGGCGGATCGACATGGCGCTCTTCTCGGCGTCGATGCCGGCGTAGCGGATGACCACGGAGGCCGAGGGCTGCTGCTCGTCGCGGCGGAAATTGGCCCGTTCTGACATGACGATGTGGACCCGCGCAGCCTTGATGCCCGATATGGACTGGATGGTGCGGGCGATCTCGCCTTCCAGCGCGCGCACGCGGGTGATCTGCTGCATGAAGGAGGTGAGGCCGAGCGAGCCGACATTGTCGAACAATTCGTAGCCGGCATTGGCGCTGGTCGGCAGGCCCTTTTCGGCAAGCAGCATGCGGGCCTGAGCGGTGGTGCCGGCCGGCACCAGAACCGAGGTTCCATCGGCGCCGACATCGAAGCCGATGCCGGCTTCGCCCAGCACCAGGCCGATCTGGTTCACGTCGGCGCGGTCTAGTCCCACATAGAGCGTGTCATAGGCGGGGCGGTTGAGATAGACCGAGGCGATGCCGATGACGCCCATCACCAGAACGGCGATGCCCGCCAGCATGGCGAGGCGCTTCACGCCAAACCCGCGGAGATTCGAGATGATGCTCTGGATCTGTTCCGGCACGGTTCAACGACTCCCAGCATGATTGTCCGCCGGAACTCTAGTCTTCGAAGCTTGTGCGAAAATGAAATCGGGCCGCGCTGGCGGCGCGGCCCGATTATCTGATGGAAAGGACGGCGCCGGTGGCGCCCGTGATCAGCTCTTGAACAGAGACAGGATCGACTGCGAGGCGCTGTTGGCGATCGACAGCGCTTGAACGCCGAGCTGCTGCTGAACCTGCAGTGCCTGGAGCCGGGTCGATTCCTTGTTCATGTCGGCATCGACAAGCTGGCCGACGCCGCGGTCGATGGAGTCCATCAAACTCTGGGTGAAGGTCTTCTGCAGGTCAATGCTGCTCTTGGCGGAACCGAGGATGGTGGCGGAGTCGGTCAGCTGGGCCATGACGTTATCGATCCTGTTCACCATCTGCGTGATGATGTCGTCGGTAATGCCTGGTGCCGTGATATCGAGGTTGTAGGCGGAGATATTGTCGACCTTGGCGACCGCTCCCGCCGCCGTCTGGCCGGCGGTGTTCGCGGCGATGTCCGTTCCTCCGCCCGCGATCACGCCCGCATAGGCGTTGTCGTACAGGGTCTGGGCGGCGCCCGTGGAATAGATGGACGTCTGGCGATCGAGGGTTCCGTAATTCTTGACCTCGGCGGCGAGGCCGTAGTCGAAAAGCTTGGTGCTCTCGACATCGATATCGATCGTCCCGATCGAGATGGCGCCGGATGAGGAACGATTGAATGAGGACACGATCTGGGAGTCGGGCTGGACGCCGTCATTGGCGGCCGCAACCTGCTTTGAGGTCACCGCTAGGAAGTTCGAGCCTGAAAAGGTGGCCGCATCGGCGAACGACTTCATCTGCGCCTGAAGCGCTTTGATCTCGGTCTGCGTCTTTGCCTTGGCTGCGTCCGTCTGGCCGACGGTCGAAAGCAGCTTGGTCTTGATCTGGCCGATCGTTGTCAGCACATTGTTCATGCCGGTGTAGGCGGTGTCGACTTTCGAGGCGCCGAGGCCGAGTGCATCCTGCACCGTCGACAGGGCCTGGTTGTCGGAGCGCATCGTGGTGGCGATCGACCAGTAGGCCGCGTTGTCCGAAGCTTGCGAGACACGGTAGCCCGTCGATATGCGGGCCTGTGTCTGCTCGAGTGACTTGTTGGTGGCGCTGAGGCTTTGAAGCGCGGTTAACGCCGCGGCGTTGGTCATGATACTCGCCAAGAAAGTCGCTCCTTCTCAAAGGCCGGCATGCTCAGACATGCCGGATAGGCCTGCTTCAACCGTGGTATCGTGCCAGTAGGGCCGATTCGCCAACCGTTGTAAGCTATTGGTTAACCATAATTAGCGGGACATGGTTAACAGCCTGTTAAACGCGGCCTTTCGAGAGTTAACGACAGAGCGTTGCGCGCGGTCCGAGCAAACGAAATCGG
>NZ_RZTF01000040.1:2813-4795 GCF_004023175.1 Mesorhizobium sp. M7A.F.Ca.MR.362.00.0.0 | reverse complement strand
CGCTTTTGGCGCGGCCCGATTTTAGTGCAAGTTGGCGGATGCGATTAGCCGCGGAAGAGCGACAGGATCGACTGCGACGAACCGTTGGCGATCGACAGCGCCTGGATGCCGAGCTGCTGCTGGACCTGCAGGGCCTGGAGGCGGGTCGATTCCTTGTTCATGTCGGCATCGACGAGCTGGCCGACACCGCGATCGATGGAGTCCATCAGGTTCGAGGTGAAGGTCTTCTGCAGGTCGATACTGCTCTTGGCGGCGCCGAGCGTGGTGGCGGCGTTGGTCATGGCCTTGAGCGCGGCATCGACGACGTTCATCTGCTGCGCGATCTGGCTATCGCTGGCGGCCGTGCCACCCGAGAAGATAGTCAGCGAGGCAACCGAATAGGTGTCGGTAACCGCTGCGGCAGCGCCCAACGTCGGTGCCGAGGCCGTGGCAACAGCAGCGCCCGTGGTGCCGAGGCGGGCCGTGTCGAGAATACCCTTGGCGGTTGGTGCCGCGCCGGCATCGTACAGCTTGATGCTTTCCACATTGACATCGATCGTCGAGATCGAAGCCGCGCCGGTCGCGTCGCGGTTGAAGGCCGAAACAATCTTCACGTCGGCCGCGGTGCCTGTCGCAGTGGACACCGAAAGCATGTTGGTGCCGGAGAAGGTGGCGCCATCGGCGTAGGCCTTCAACTGGTTCTGAAGGGCGGCGATTTCGACCTGGGTCTTTTCTTTGGAGGCGTCCGTCTGGCCGTAGGACGCGACCAGCTTGGTCTTGATCTGGTTGATCGTATCGATCGCGCTACTCATGCCGGTATAGGCTGTGTCGACCTTAGAGGCGCCGAGGCCGAGAGCGTCCGAAACGGTGGACATTGCCTGGTTGTCGGAGCGCATCGTGGTGGCGATCGACCAGTAAGCGGCGTTGTCCGAAGCCTGCGAGACCTTGTAGCCGGTCGAGATGCGGGCCTGGGTGTCGGTGAGGGATTTGCTGGTGGCGTTGAGGCTCTGCAGGGCCGTCAATGCGGCGCTGTTCGTCATGATGCTGGACATGGTACTCGGACCTTGATTTTACAGGTATTTTTTACATACCGGCTCTACCGGTATGACGGTGCGGCATCATGCCCATGATCTCTCAAAATCGATCACCCGCCATCTGCGAGCGAATATGCGGGCAAGTCCCTACCAAAGGGCTAAACCGGACGGTTAATCGAAAATATATTGCTGGGATTTCGAGCCGGCGCCGCAGGGTCAGTTGAAGGAGCGCACCAAGCTGCCGACAAGCAGGTTCCAGCCGTCGATCAGGACGAAGAACAGGATCTTGAACGGCAGCGACACCACTGTCGGCGGCAGCATCATCATGCCCATCGCCATGGTGATGGTGGCGACGATCAGGTCGATGACGAGGAATGGCAGCACGATCAGGAAGCCGATCTCGAAACCGCGCCGGATCTCCGAGATCATGAAGGCCGGCACCAGGATGCGCAGGTCGACGGTGTCACGCGAAACGGTCTGTCCGCGCTCGCGGGCAAGGTCGGCGAAGAGGTCGAAATCCTTGTCACGCACATTGTGCAGCATGAAGGTGCGGAACGGGTCCGAAATCTTGTCGAAGGCTTCGGTCTGGGTGATCTGGTTGTCCATCAGCGGCTTGACGCCGGTGTTCCAGGCCTGATCGAAGGTCGGCGCCATGACATAGAAGGTCATGAACAGCGACAGCGAAATCAGGATGAGGTTTGCCGGTGTCGACTGCAGGCCGATTCCGGCGCGCAGGATCGAGAAGGCGATGACGAAACGGGTGAAGCTGGTCACCATGATCAGCAGGCCTGGCGCCACCGACAGAACGGTCAGCAGGCCGAACATCTGGATGATGTAGCCTACGGTGGTGCCGTCGGCCTTGCCGATACCGCCGAGATCGAGTTGCTGCGCCGTCGCGACGGACGTTGCGGCCGCGATCATCGCCGTGGCGAGAAGGAACTTTCTCATTCGAGCAGCAATGTCCTGATA
>NZ_RZTF01000040.1:0-2803 GCF_004023175.1 Mesorhizobium sp. M7A.F.Ca.MR.362.00.0.0 | reverse complement strand
GAATCTGCTTGGCGTGACCCTGGCTGCGGATCGAGGCGCGTTCCTCAAGATCGGCCTTCAGGTGCTGGTAGCCGCTGGCGCCCTCGATCTGATGCATCTTCAAGGTGCGCACCAGGGCCAGAAGATCCTGGTGGATGTCATCCGACATTGCCTGTGGCTGCGGCCCGTCATAGACGACGGACACCTCCATTCTGATCCAGGTATCGGCAGGCGAGGCGATGTTGGTGGTGATCGGCGCCAGCACGACAAGCATCGGGCCCAGGCCTGGCTGCTCGGCCGCGGTGGGCTGCATGATCTTGCCTTCGTTCTCAGGCGCGACCGGTACCGACGCCGGTGCGCCGACGCCTTTGAGATAACCGCCGGACATCCAGCCCATGCCAATGGCGGCCGCCGTCACAAGCAGCAGCAGGCCGGCCTGGATGGCAGGGGAGGGACCCTTGCGTGGCTGAACCTGTTCGATATTTGCCACGGCGCCCTGCTCCGATCCTAGAACGGAAGAACCTGGTCGAGAATCTGCTGGCCGTAGGCAGGCTGCTGGACCTCGGTGATGCGACCGCGTCCGCCGTAGGAGATGCGAGCCTCGGCGATACGTTCGTAGGGGATGGTGTTTTCGGCGCCGATATCGGCCGGCCGCACGATGCCGGCGAGCGTCAGCACCCTGAGCTCGGCATTGACGCGCACTTCCTGCGATCCGGTGATCATCAGATTGCCGTTGGGAAGCACATCGGTGACGATCGCCGCGACATTGAGCTCAAGCGTCTCCGAGCGCTTGATCTCGCCGTCGGCAGTCGTGTCCGTGGTGGAGCTGAGAGCCCCAGCGCCCTTGCCGGCGGTGCTCCACTTGTCCCACTGCGCGCTGAGGTCGTAACCGAGCTTGCGACTGGCGGTGCGGCTCCTGTCGTTCTGGTTCTTGAAGTTGGCCCGATCGTTGATCTTGATCTTGACCGTCAGGATGTCGCCCTGGGACAGCGCCCGCGGGTCGGTGAACAGCCGGCTCTGGCGGTCGTCCCACAACGAGAATTTCTTGACTGGCGCGGGCGGCGTTTGCGGGTAGCGATAGAGGGAGCCGGTGCTGCCGCCATCGATGCCGGAGCCGACCGGGGACAGAGCCGGCTCCCTGCCGACCTCCTTGAGGTTGGTTCCGCAACCCGACAGCATGGTGACCGCGCACAGGACAAGCATTTTCCGGATCATGACGGATCTACCCTTCGGGCTGCGCTGGCCATAATGCCGGTGAGCGTCGCCGCCGCCTTCTGGTCCATTTCGTTGAGGATGACGCTCGCCTTGCGTGTATCGAGCTTCATCAATATGGCCGCAGCCAGATCGGCGTTGACGATGGCCAGCCGCTCGGCGGCGGCGTCGGGCTTCATGCCGGCGTAGATCTGGACGACGCCGTCTTCTGCCCGGGCCAGGAAAACCTCGCGCCGCTTCAGCCAGGTCTCGTATTCAGCTTTCTTTGCATCGAGAGCTTTCATGCGCTCGTCAATGCCGGCCTGGAGCTGCTTCAGTTCCTCCGCCTGCAGGACATAGCGGCGGTCGCGGGCGGCGTCGGCGATGTTTGAGCAGAAGCGCTCGATCTCGCTTTGGTCCGGCGCCTTTTCCCGCGTCAATTGCTGCGGCGCCGCTGCCACCGGTGCCCCCGGCAGGACCTGGCGGACCGTCTCCTCGCCGCGCGCAGTGTCGCCGGCAAAGGGCAGCGTCGCGAGAATAGCGGTCGCGAGCAGGATCGCGGCTTTGCGGTGTCTGCCGTCATGGCGTGGGAAGGAGCGCGTCATCGGCATCGCCTATTGCAGAACCAGGTCGGCCTGCAGAGCCCCGGCCGACTTGATGCCCTGCAGGATGGCGATGATGCCATCCGGCTTGACGCCGAGGCGGTTGAGGCCGGAAACGAGGGTCTGGAGATCGGGTCCGTCAAGCACGGCAACGCGGGCGTCGGGCCGGCTGGCGTCGATGGCGGTGAACGGTTCGACGGCGGTCTCGCCCTTGGAGAAGGGCTCGGGCTGGACGATGCGCGGCGCTTCGGTGATGCGCACGGTGAGCGTGCCGTGGCTGATGGCGACACGTGAGATCTTGACGTCATTGCCGATGACGATGGTGCCGGTGCGCTCGTCGATCACGACACGGGCCGGCGTGTCGGATTCGACCACCAGATTCTCGATTTCGGCATAGAAGCGCGCCGCCGAGACACCCTTCGGCCTTCTGATCTGCACGGTGCGAGAATCGCGCTCTGCCGCCACTCGCATGCCGAAGCGCTGGCCGGTGTAGTCGTTGATGGCGTCCGCGATGCGGATAGCGGTCGAGAAATCGGGATTGCGCAGTTGCAGCGTCAGGACCGCCTGATCGTCGAACTCGGCCTGGACAGCACGCTCGACGATGGCGCCGTTCGGCACGCGGCCGGAGGTCGGCACGCCTTGCGTCAGCTGCTCGGCCTGTCCCTGGGCGGTAAAGCCGGACACGATGACCGAGCCCTGGCCGACGGCATAGATCTCGCCGTCCGCCGCCTTCAGCGGCGTCATGATCAGCGTGCCGCCGGAAAGCGAGGTCGCGTCGCCCATCGAGGAGACGTCGATGTCGATGCGGGCGCCCGATTGCACGTAGGGCGGCATGTTGGCGGTGACGATGACGGCGGCGACATTCTTGGCGCGCGCACTGCCGCCTTCGGTGGCGATGCCGAGATTTTCGAGCATCGCGCGGATCGACTGTTCGGTGAATGGCGAGTTGCGCAGGCTGTCGCCCGATCCGGCAAGGCCGATGACCAGGCCGTAGCCGACGAGCTGATTGTCGCGCGAACTCTGCAACCTGT
>NZ_RZTF01000410.1:5053-5557 GCF_004023175.1 Mesorhizobium sp. M7A.F.Ca.MR.362.00.0.0 | reverse complement strand
TTTACGGGGAGAAGATGCCGGCAGGCAGATGAGGGGCACCGCCGACGCCTCTCAGTTCACGCTGCCATCAACCGCGCTTCAGACCTCAACCAGCCATCAATCCGGCAGCACCACGCCGCCAATAGGCAGCCGCCAGCGTTTGATCGCGACCAAGGCCCAGCGTGTCGCGCCAATATTCGCGCACGATCTTGGCGGCAGCGGCTTCCGCCGCGAACCAGCCGAAGGCCGAACCGTCCTGCGGCCACGCTACCGAGCGGACAGCCTCGGCCAGCAGTTTGTCCTCGCCCGCCGGCACGCCGTTCCTTGTCAGCCAATGCAACTCGATGCCCGTGGCATTGTTGATCGCTTGCCTTTCGCCATCATTGGCGATCTCGACAAAGGCGACGCCCTTTGTCTCGGCTGGTAGCGTCTCCAGCAGCCGCGCCAGCGCCGGCAGGCCGGTTTCGTCGGCGCCCATGACGTACCACTCCGCCTGCCGCACCGGGCGGCCGACCGGTCCCATGA
>NZ_RZTF01000410.1:1693-5043 GCF_004023175.1 Mesorhizobium sp. M7A.F.Ca.MR.362.00.0.0 | reverse complement strand
GTCCCATGATGCCGACTTTCGTGCCGGGCGCTGCCTGCATGGCCCAGGCGGAGCCAACGCTCTCGCCGGGATGGACGAGGAAGTCGACATCGATGATGCCCTTGGCCACGTCCAGCGCGCGGATGGTGTAGACGCGCGCCACCGGGCGCCGGTCATCGGCGGGCCAGACCGGCAAGCCATTGCCGCCGAGCACCGGCCAAAGCGGATCGGGCACCTCCCTGGTCGGAAACAGCATGCGGATGTGCATGCCGCCGAATTTGGCGAAACGCGAGAGATTCTCGCCGGCCAGCCGGATGCGGCGCATGTGCGGGGTGAGGTCGCGAATATCCGTCACCACCATCTCGCGGAACTGGGCGAGGCTGGTTTCGCCTGAGAGATCGCCGGTCCAGACGATCTCGGGGTTTTCCTCCTTGGCGTAGACCTGTACGGCTGTGGCCAGCAGGTCCTTGATACGGGCGAGCCCGTCGCGGTCGGCAGCATTGGCCCGCATCACCAGCCGTTCCATGTCGAAAGAGGCCCCGCCGAAGGCAAAGCGGAAATCGATGCGCTTTCCCTCATGCGAGGCATCGGCCTCGAAGCTCCGCAGCCTGTCTGAGATGCTGTCCATGTAGTCCGGCAGACGCCTCAGGTTGAGCCGCGCCTCGCAGGCCAGTTCACGCACCGATGCTTCGTTCATTGTCAGCCTCCGATCCTGCCGGTGAGGGCCACCTTGAAGGTGCGGCCCTTGCCCTGTTCGGTTGCCGCCGAGGTCGACCATGCGCTTTGCGGGTCGGTGTAGGCGGTGTTGAAGATGTTATCGACGCCGAAATCGAGCTTGAGGTTGTCGTTGACGCGCCAGTTGGCGAAGACATTGACCAGATCGAAGGCGTCGTCGACAATCGGCACGGCGTTGGGATTGGTGCGGCTGGTGCGGGTGATCTTGCCGACGCTGAGATATTGCGCGCCGACCGTGAGCTGGTCCTCCAGCATGCGAAAGCCGATTGTGGCCGAGAAGCGGTCGAGCGGCGTGTTGTTCAGCGCCTGGCCGGAATAGACGCCGCTGACGACCTTGGCGTTGATCAGCGCACCGGCGAGGTTTACGAAACCCCAGTTGTAGTCATAGACCATCTCGGCCTCGACGCCCTTCAGGCGGGCGTCGCCGATGTTGATTGCCGTGCGCGGCAGGACGGTGAGGTCGACGTCGATATAGTCCTCGACGTCGGTGTGGAAGACGTTGAGCTTGGCGCGCAACCGGTCGCCCGGCGTCAGCAAATCATCGTATTTGACATTGATGCCGGCTTCCCAGCTCTTCGCCGTTTCGGGCTGCAGCAGGAGATTGGGCCGATAGGTGTCGCCGCCGCCATGCGCGCCGCCGCCACGGAAGACATCCTGCAGGCCAGGCGCCCGGTAGCCTTCGGAGTAGGTGCCATAGAGCTGAAAGCCGTCAAACGGCGTGACGCCGACGGTGAGGCGCGGCGACCAGCGATCGCCGGAGATCGAGGCTTCCTGTGGCGACGGGATGCGCGTCTTGCCATCGAGTTGGTAGCCGTCATAGCGCATCGCAGCTATGGCCTGCAGCCAGTCCTCGTAATCGCCCTGCCACTGCAGGAAGCCGCCATAGCCCTGCTGTTGGCCAGCGCCGAAATGCGCCGCTTCCGAGGAGGCTTCGAGATAGTAGTAATCGAGTCCGTAGGTCAGCGTGTGGGCCAGCCCCCAGGCGTCGAAGCGCGAGGAGTTCTTCACGTTGAAGCCCGAGGTGGCGACATCATAGAAACGGAAATTGCCGATCCCTGAGGCGGGCGCGACCTGCGTCTGCTCGGCGCGGGTGCGGTTGTGGTAGGCATTGGCGCTGAAGTCGATCAGCGCGTTGTCGTCGGGTCTCCAGGTGTAGGCAGCGGTGTAGGTCTGGTTGGTGGTGTTGGTGTCGTAGCGGCTCAGCGTTGGCGAGGTCGAGCCGCTGGATCCGGTGATCTGGTCGTTGTAGCGCTGCAGGATGGCGCCGAGCTTCAGCTCGTGGCCATCGGCCGGCCGCAGAGTCGTCTTCAGATAGCCGCTGGTCACCCGCTCGCCGGTCCACGGCACGGTGTCGCCATTGCCGTCGGTGTAGCTGTCGCGGTCGCGATAGATGAGGTTGCCGATGATGTCGGCATCGTCGCTGAAACGGTAGGCGCCGGTGGTGCTGGTGGTGAAGCCGTCGCCATTGTCCTCATAGCCGAGCTTTTCGCTCAGCGCCCAGCGCTCGTCCTTCTTGAGGAAGTCGCCGGCATCCTTGGTCTCGAAGGAGACGACGCCGCCGATGCCGCCGGAACCATAAGCATTCGACACCGGACCGCGAATGACAGTGGCTTCCTTGATCAGGTCGGGTTCGACATAGAACGAGCCCGAACCGTGACCGACGCGCCAGTAATCCTGACGAGCGCCATCGAGTGTCACGACGACGCGGCCATATTGTTCCAGGCCGCGAATGTTGATGGCGGTTGCCGGATCGTCGCCGTTCATCGAGGCGGCGACGCCGGGCGTGGTGCGAAAGATGTCGGCGGCGGTGTCGGGCTGAATGCGGTCGAGTTCGTCCTGATCGATGGCGCTGATGGCGGCCATCGATTCGATCACCGCCGTCTTGATCATCGTCGCCGAGATGGTGATCACGTCGAGCATGGTCGCCGGCTGGTGCTGCGCGGCACTGGCCGGTGCCAGGCGGCCGGCCTTGGCGGCGGCCTTTTTCTCCTGGTCCTGTTCCTGCGCGTTGGCAAAAGGCACGGCGCAGAGGCCGAGCACGAAGGCGAGCGCGGTGCTCGCCATCAAGGTCGTGTTTGTTGTCGTTGTCATAGTCATGCAGCCCCCAAGCAAAAGCAAAACTGCTGGCGGTGGCTGAAGGGCCTTGGCTGGCATCCCTCGACCAGGCGGGTCGGGGCAGGGGTCACATATTAAAACATGATGACATAAGTCAACTTTAAATTTATAGCCGACCGTCATCGAGAAGCATTTGGCACGGGAGCAGCGGCATGGTCGGAAGTGTGGGCGATGGCAAGAGGATCGGCTGGTTGCAACCGGGCAGGATCGCGGCGGTGCTGCTTCTGGCGCTGTCGGTGCTGGCGCCTTCCTGCGGCTTCAAGGCGCTGGCCGCCGAGACGGTTGTCGATGCGCTGGGGCGAAGCGTCGTGCCGGGCGCGGCGACCCGAATCGTGACGCTCGGCTCCGACGTCACCGAGATCGTGCACGCGCTCGGCGCCGGCGAGCGGATCATCGCCGTCGATCGCGGCAGCAAATATCCGCCATCCGTAACCGGGAAGCCCAATGTCGGCTACCGCCGCCAGCTTTCGGTCGAGGGGCTGGCCAGCTTGCGTCCCGATCTGATCCTGGCGGCCGAGGAC
>NZ_RZTF01000410.1:0-1683 GCF_004023175.1 Mesorhizobium sp. M7A.F.Ca.MR.362.00.0.0 | reverse complement strand
GGACAGCGGGCCGCCGGAGGCGGTCGAGGTGCTGAAGTCGCTGGCGATCCCGATCGTCTTCGTCCCGCAGGACAACACCCCGCAAGGCATCGAGCGCAAGATCACACTGATCGCCGCCAGCCTTGGGCTCGAGGACAAGGGCAAGGTGGTTTCCACCGAGGTGCTCACCGCCTTTCAGACGGCAGCCGACCTGGCAGCAAATATTCCGCCGGAGCGGCGCAAGAAGGTGGTGTTCTTCCATGGCCTTGTGAAGCTGAGCGCAGCCGGTGCCGGCACCTCGGCCGACGCCATCATCCGCTACGCCGGCGGCCGCAACCCGATGGATGTCGTGCAGGGCTACAAGGCGGCATCAGAGGAAAAGCTGATCGAGATGGCGCCTGATGTCATCCTGATGATGAGCGACGGCAAGGGTGGCCCGACGCCCGAGCAGGTGTTCGGCAACCGCGCGCTGGCGGCAACGCCGGCGGCGGCCAACAAGGCGCTGGTCGTGCTTGACGGCGCCTACATGATCGGCTTCGGCCCGCGCACATCAGATGCGATCCGCGACCTGGCGAAGGCGCTCTATCCGGAAGGGGAATGACGTCGCGAAAATCGCAAGGCGTTTCGGCTGGGCAGTACCAATTCGTCGTCGAACCCGTTGCGCTTGATAAATCCTGTCCGTTCGGATTTCTCCGGATCGGCTTCCGCCCGAACAAACTTGGCGGCTCGGCCTGAAACATTGGCACGATATTCTAAGCCGCGCGGTTGACCGTGAATGTGCTCTCTAGCCTATAATTATACTAAATTCATAGACTAACTGCGAACGTTCGAGGCGCTCGCACCTTGGCCTGTGAAAACCGGCTGCACAAAGGGAGCGCGCATCGATGCCGAAGACAGAGTCCAATCCGATCGACCTCGGCACAAAGGCCGCCGATTTCCTGTTGCCCGACGCGCAAGGCGTGCTGCACCGGCTCGCCGATTTCGATGCCAAGCCGGCCTTGCTCGTCGCCTTCATCTCCAACCGCTGCCCGTTCGTCGTGCTGATCCGTGAGCAGCTTGCCGCTTTCGCCAGGGATTATGCCGGCAAGGGGCTGCAAGTGGTGGCGATCAACGCCAATGACCATGAGGCGCATCCGGAGGAGACGCTGGCCCGCATCGGCGAAGAGGCCGAAAAATTCGGCTATTCCTTCCCCTATCTCAAGGACGCGTCGCAGCAGACGGCGAAGGCCTACGGCGCCGCCTGCACACCCGACTTCTTCCTGTTCGATGCCGACCGGCGGCTCGCCTATCACGGCCAGTTCGACGATGCGCGGCCGGGTAATGGCAAGCCGGTGACCGGTGCCGATCTGCGGGCAGCGGTCGACACGGTGCTGGAGGGCGGCAGGCCCACTGCCAGCCAGGTGCCGTCGATCGGCTGCAACATCAAGTGGAGCGCCGGCAACGAGCCGGTCTGGTCTTCCAGCGCGGCCCGCGCGGCCTAGCGCCGTCCTCGAGGCATTCGCCAGGTATCCATGCCCAAGCCGCAAAAATCCGTTTCTGACAGGCTGCACCTCCAGGCCGACGTGCTGGTGCTGGGCGGAGGTCCGTCAGCGGCCTGGGCGGCTGTCGCTGCGGCCGAGAGCGGCGCCAAGGTGGTGCTGGCCGATAAGGGCTATCTCGGTACCAGGCGGCGCCACCGCGCCCTCCAACACTGGCACCTGGTGC
>NZ_RZTF01000409.1:347-5558 GCF_004023175.1 Mesorhizobium sp. M7A.F.Ca.MR.362.00.0.0 | reverse complement strand
ATCCTATGGTTCCTGTGTCGACGGATCTCAGCGCGGAAAAAGAACCTCGCCCATTCCGAGCACTGCGTTATCCCCGCCATATTTGCGCGGTGCGCTCCCCAGAAGCGGCCGTTTCAAAATGCCCTCGGCGATCAGATGACGATCGATGATGGCAGCGAAAACGCTCTCGGGCGCGCCACATTCGACGAAGCTCGGCGACGTGCGTGCCGGCGCGCGATCGAGAAGGATCGAACCGCGACGCATCAAATAGCCGGGCATCTCGCCGGTGCCACCGGCCACCACCAGGGTGCCGGCGATCATGCGGCTGCCGGCAAGGTCGCCGGAGCCTTTCAGCACCGCGATCAGGCCGCGCCGCATGCGGTCCGCCGCGAAGGCGCCCGCCTTGCCCCTGACGATCAACACACCGCCGTTCATGCCGGCCAGTTCCCCGACGAGCGGCGCACCGAGGTGGTCCCCGGCATTGCCTGTTATCTCAAGCCTGCCGCCGCGCATGCCGGAGCCGGCGTATGGACCCGCATTGCCTTCGATCGTGAGCTTGCCACCGCGCATGGCGCGCCCGGCCTGGGCGCCCGCATTGCCAACGAGGCGAACCGACCCACCCCGCATGCCTTGCGCCACAAGGTCAAGGCGCGTGCTTCCGCCTTCGAACACGATGTTTGTCGGATCGCTGCCGGCGACGCGAAAAATGTCGCCCACCTTCGATCCGTGTTTCGACATGCCGATCTGGATTCTTTCGACGTCGCGCCTTTCGATCCCGGCCAGCCGCTCCGGCGTCAGCGGCGACAGATCAAGGCGCTCCGGCGGCTCGGCAACCAGGGTGAAGGTCAGCGCCTTCATGGCAGCATATCCTTCAGCGAGTAGATGAATTTCCCGAGCTTGCCGCCGTAATTGCCGGCGCTGATCCGAACCGCGCCTCTTTTCGGGCCGAGCTCTATGACAGCCTTGATGCCTGCCTTCATCGCGGCGGCAACTGCATCATTGGTTTCACCATCGATGACGATTTCCAGGACGGCGTTGATGTCGGGACCGAGCTCACTCGCGACGACGCCGCGCAGCGTTGGCGCGTAGGCTTCGTTGGCCGAAGCGATCATGCCTTTGTATTTGCCACCTATCTTGGAACCCGAACGGGCAATGCCGCCCGGAAACGGCACGATGGCGCCAGGCACCATGCCGATCGCAGCGACCGCGGCCTCGGCAGCGGCCAAAGCGTTGGCGCTGTTTTGCGCCATGACAAAGAAATTGCCGCCACCGACAGCTTCCTTCGTCAGCCCGGTCGTTGCTTCGCACAGGAACTCGCCATCCATGACGGGAATACGCCAGAAATGCCTGTCGCCGATCTTCTTGGAGATTTGCCAGCCGTCGCCGAAATAACGCAGCGCCGAACCGAGCTTGAGCTCGGCGCTGCCTTGCAGCCCGGCAAAGCAGGCGGAACCCGGCGAGGTCAAAACGCACTGGCCGACACGATTGAGCAGTTGCTTCTGCAATTCGTCCGTTCCCATCGCGAAGATCATGACGCGGCAGCCCGGCCGGCCATCCGGTGTGGCCGAGGGCGGCAGGTCGAGATCGATTGCCGCTTCGCAGCCGCAACCGATCACCGAGGTGGCGAAGCCGGACATCGTGATCGCCGCCTGGCGAGCCCATTTCCGGCTCGGCGCGGTGATGACGATGGCGGTTGCGCGCATGCCGAAGGCTTCCGCGAAGGTATCGTCGATCGTCACCCCATTGACGCTCATGTTCGGCATGGCACCTCGCCGAATGGCTGTTCGCGCGCAATCGCGGAATCCGGAAAATTGAACCAGTCCAGCGACAGGCCGTAGCGCTGCTGGTGATAGTCCTCGAGCCGTCGCACCATTGCCTTGTCGACAGGCGGCTTGAGCCTCAATGCCTTGCCCCAGCGGTAATGGATGATTTCCCCGTCTTGCACGACGAGATCGCCATCCTTGAAAACATACGCCGCCTGTCCGAGCATTTTCGCGATACTGCGGTCCCTGCGATAGACAGCGATGTCGGCTGTTGCACCGGCGCCGAGATGGCCTCGATCCGTCAAGCCGAGCAGCTTGGCCGGCGCCGCGCGCGTCATGATGGCGATTTCCTCGAACGTGTATTCGCGGTCGATTGCGGCCAGGGTAGAGAGCGCCAGGGCGGATCGTGAAAGTCCAGCGGTCATTTCGGCGCGCGCTTCCCGGCTCATCAGCAGTTCGAACAGCGCCGGATAAGCCGTAAAAGGTGCACCGTTGGGATGATCGGTGGTGAAGAACACACGCCAGGGATCGTCGATCAGGAGAAAAAGCTCGAGCCCGATCGCCCACTGCATCGTGCCGTAGAAGTCCTTGCCATAGCTGTAGGGCACGATGCCGCCGCCATTGCCGTCACCATCATGAATGACGGTCTTTTTCGGGTGCGCGCTGCCACGCGCCGAAAACTGCCGCATGACGTCGGAGGAGATCGTGACCGTCTGGCCGAACATGACCTGGCCGATATCGATGGTGACTTCCGGCGTCGCGTTGACCAGTTCGGCAAGCCGTGCGGCGGCAGAGGAAAACCCGCGTTTTCCTTCCGTGCCATAGCCATAGAACTGGAGGTGGGCGAGATGCAGCGGCAGCCCATCCGCCGCTGCGATCGTCGCAGCCGCCGTATCCGCCGATCCGGGGCTGCCCAGATTGTTGCAATGGACATGCAGGGGATGCGGCAGGCCAAGACTATCGACGGCGGCCTGCAGCGTCTTGACGATCTTGCGCGAACTGACGCCATAGGAAGGCACGACATCGTCCAGCGAGAAGGTGCGGACGTTCTCCTTGAAGGCGGCCGCCGCACCGGCGTTGATCACCTTGACCCCAAGCGCTCGCGTCGAAGCGACCGTCCAGGCGACATAGTCCTCGATCATCATGGAGGGGGCGTCGTCGCGGATCATCGACAGAAGGAAATCGTCATTGCCGAGAATGGCGAGGGTTGCTTTGTCGATGATCGGGATGTCAGCCAGTTCGAGATGCGTGTGAAGCGCCGCTCCCGGCGACATCGCCGGCTCGACGACTGTCGTAAAGCCCATCTTGGCGTAGAGGCAGCCGGTCTGGAACGTCGACCAGCCGGCATTGGAGAGCGGCGTCATTGCTGGCCGCAGCTGATGGGCGGCATGCTGTTCGGGCAAGAGCAGCCGCGCGGTGTTCACATTGCCGCCACCGATGTGGGAGTGGATGTCGATGGCGCCAGCCATCACGATGCAGCCGCTGGCTTCTATGGTCCGGTCGGCCGCCCCTCCCGCCGGCGCCGGGACGATCTTGTCGTCCTTGATCCAGAGGTCGCCTTTGCCGAGACGGCCGTTGACGGGATCGATGATGTCGCCGCCGGCGATTTTCGTCAGCATGGCAGTGGCTCGGCGAAAGCGTGGGTAGCGATCAGGCGGATGATCGTCGCGGCGGAGGGCAATTGCGAGGCCGCTTGCGCCTCGGTCGACCTGAGCGAGCCCGTGCGGCTGGAATAGACAACCGCATCGTGATCAAGTCCAGCCTCGCCGATGGCGATGGTGACTGCGGCACCGGCAACCGGCTCTTGCGTTTTCGTCAACGCAATCAGTGCCATGCGGCGCTTTTTTTCCTTCGGTTGGGCCGTTGCGGCGGAGATCCGCAGGTGCAGGTCGGCTTCGCCGGCAGCGATCATGCGCGCCACATCGCAGCGCCAGGGATCGAATTCCGGGAAGCCGCGCGCAAAGCCGGTGCGCAGCGGAAAACCTGTCATCCAGGCCGAGGCGAGCGTGCTACCCCAGCCGTTTTCGTTCGCAGGCAGATGAAGGCCGGATGCGCGCGAGTTGCGATTGAGATCGGCGATCAGTCCTTGCAGCATCTCCAATGCCAGGCCTTCGGCGGCGTGGCCTGAAAACAGGAACACGGGAAAACGCGCGGCCGCCAGAGCTTTGGCGAAATCATTGAAATTCGACACCGGTTGCGATGTACGCCGCCCTTTGTACTGTGCTCTCAGTGCCGCCAGCGTGGCGGCGAGGCTAGCTTGGCCACAGGAAAGTCGCGTTGCCTCGCGCCCGCCGTTCAGCGGCGGCACAGACATCCCGTTCGGGCCTACCACGAAGAACGCGCGCTGGTTCACGGTCGAGAGGTCGGGAACCGTCCCGGCGAGTTCGCCAACAAGACCATGATGGATCCGCGGGAGCTCGCCCACGATCACCACGACATCGGCACGCCGGCGCGTCTCTCCGGGGGCGACGGTCATTGCCCCCTTGTCCGTAAAAAGCGCAGTCTCCCGGGCAAGTGCCGCGCCATCGGCATGGTCGTATGCCGCGCCAGCCCTCTCAGCCAGCGCGATCGCCGCCCTCGTGCCGTCTATATCCGTATCAAAGCTGAAAACCGGGCACCGACTTGACGACAGTAGCGACGCGGCATGCGCAGCCGCGCGCTCAATCAGCGCTTCCCGGTTGCCGATCCAAGCAACCGCCATTCGCTAAACTACTTTCTGGTGCCGCCACGATCCTAGACGAAACTGGATTGGCCGTGAACCCCACCTTGCAGCGGATCAGCGAATGTTTTCATACGCTATCAACAAATTCCGACCCTGCTTAGTCATATTTGACGTAAGCGAAGCGTTGATCGGTCAGCGGAGTGCCCTCCAGCGCCCCGCCTTCCTTGGCCGGCTGCCACTGGACAACATCCTCGATCTTTTTCGCCAACTCGAAATCCTTGTCGGTAATGCCTTTCGCCGCGTGGTTCATCAGGCGCACCTCGACCCAGGCATAGGAGGCGGTGATATCGGGATGGTGCCACGCCGCCTCGGCGAGATGGCCAACCGTGTTGATGACCATGAGCGTCGATTTCCAGCTGTGGGTCTTGTATTTGCGCCGGATCCAGCCGTTTTCGTAGCGCCATTTTGGCAGCTCCTTCTCAAGCCGCTCGGCGATCTCGGCTTCCGAATAGACCTTTTCCTTGACTGTCTCGTTCATCTCGACCTCCGCGAATTGCTCGGTCTGTCTACACGCCGGAGCCAGCAAACACCTGGATGCATTCTCTTTGGCTTGCCCCATCGACGAAAACAGTTATCATGGTACCGGGCACCTAAACTTCCATGATGCATCCATGATGCACCCATCGGGGGGCAGATGTCGAATTCTGTTACCATACGAGTGCCCGCTCGCCTGCACCTTGGCTTCCTTGATCTCAATGGCGATGCCGGACGGCGGTTCGGCAGCGTCGGGCTTCCATTGAGCGAACC
>NZ_RZTF01000409.1:0-337 GCF_004023175.1 Mesorhizobium sp. M7A.F.Ca.MR.362.00.0.0 | reverse complement strand
AGCGAACCCGAAACCGTCGTCACCCTGTCGCGGTCCGGCGAAACCATCGTCGAAGGCTCCGAGAGCACCCGCGCCAGCGAGCATCTGTCGACGCTCTGCAAGCATCTCGGCATTCGCGGCCAGCACCATCTGGTGGTCGAGCAGTCGATCCCCAGTCATGCGGGTCTGGGGTCCGGCACGCAGATCGCCCTTGCCGTCGCCTCGGCGTTGCGCACTCTCCATAATTTGCCTCTGGATATCGTCGGCGACGCGAGCCTGCTCGAGCGGGGCGGCCGATCCGGCATCGGCATCGCAAGTTTCGAAGATGGCGGCGTCATAGTCGACGCCGGCAAGAACG
>NZ_RZTF01000408.1:0-5558 GCF_004023175.1 Mesorhizobium sp. M7A.F.Ca.MR.362.00.0.0 | reverse complement strand
GAATCCGACAACGAGTGCTCCTCCTAATCACCGGATCAACCTCCGGCGCCAGTCGTGGACACTGTGCAGAACTCGAGAAGTGAAGCTCATTGGAGTGAACCTGGTTGACGCCCAACATCTTCGCTCTGGAGCGCTTCACGCACACGGATTCATGGCAGACACCATGATGCGATCGATGCGGTTAGAGACCAAGCTGGCTGCGCCTGTGAGTTTCAGCCGCCAGCTGGAAGCAGCGGAGTTCTGAGGAGAAGGGTGGGGGGCCCAAGCCCTGCCGCAATCTTGGCCTGCACCGTCCCCTTGATTGTTGTGGGTCAACGTCTGCCTGCCCGCTGAATTTGGCACGCCTTACACCTACGTCACGACCAAGACCTTCCTGTTGCACTTCGGCCTCGACACACTGCGGGATTTGCCCGATTTCGAGGCGATTGAGGTTGCCGCGCTGCTCAGCAAGGAGAAGCTGCTGGCGGGCGATACTCCCATCGGGCTGGTGAGTGGTGGAGGAGGTGAGGAGCGACACTCCAAGGCCAGGACGGGCTAGCGCAGCAGATACATGGAAGTAATCGCTTGATATGAGCGGTTGAGAGTCGAATCAGGGAACTATGCGATCACTATCGATAAGAGGTGGCAATATCGATCGTGATTGTATCGGGCCACTCTACGGCGAAGGAGGCGGCAACTTGTGTCTCCGACCCGAAACGATTACCTTGCGGCCATTATGAGCAAGCATTTGGCATCCGTCTTGACGACGTGAACGCGCCCTGCAGCGTACAGCTGGACGACGCGGCGCTGGCCGATTGCTTTGCGGATCTCGATTTGGCCAAGCAGCATCCCGCTCATGTCAGCGCCTTTCTCGGCGAGGTCCCTCTCGCCCAGCAAGTCGAGTTCGCAACCGCGCACCACATTCGCGGTCGACGAGATGAAGGCTTTTGCCGCCAAGTTCTCTGCCTGGTCCGGCGAAAGCTATCCGCTCGCCGCATAATGGCTGGACATGATAGCCGACGCCCGTCCCGAATGGCGGCGGCTTTTTCGTATTATATCGACCTGATCGACAAGATGCGGCGGAACAGGGGTCCACGTGCGATGCGGCCAAAGCGGATCCAGCTCTCGAGCGCGACTACGGGGTAGGTGTGGTCGCTGGAGCCGCGGCCGACCTCGACCTCGCGCCAGCCGGTCTTGCCGCGCAGGGTGACCAGCAGCCCTTGCCGTCAAAAATCTCGATCCAGCTGGCGCCATCGCTGTTGTCGTCGCGCATGACGTCGAGACCGACGATCTCGGAGCGCCGCAGGCCGCCGCCACAGCCCAGGAGCAAAATAGCGCGGTCGCGCAGGCCCTGAGGTCGTGGCCGAGCGTGGCGATCATCGCCAGCAGATCGTCGCCAGGACCGCCTCTTTCTGCCGCGGTGGCTTTGCGTGCTTGCGGCGAATGCCGGCAAGAACCTTATAGATATGCCGCTCCGCGCGGTCCAACGGCCGGCCGCGCTGGGTAAAGTTCCAGGCGAGGCCGGAGAGCCGCCGCTCGATGGTCGCAACCGAAAGGGCAGGGGCGCCACGCTTCGGATCGCCGGCGGCGGTGCCCGAGGCACAGGCGCTGATATTGAGCCCGATCACCTTCGAGCCCGGAGGCAGGGGATCGAAGCCAGCGCGCCGGCACCAGGAGCAAAAAAATGCCGCCAATCCTTGGGGTAGGCGTCGCGCGTGTTCTCCGAGGTGGCGTTGTAGTCCCTCTCGGTCTCGACCAGTTCCTGGACATGCGCCGGGACTCTCTGAGCCGGGTCTCCATCTCCTTGTAGAGCTTGTCGAGCTCGTCATCGACTGGCTTCACGTCGTCGATTGAACATTGCGTCATCATAGGCTTTGTGCCTTGTTGTAGCAGGCATCGTCCGTTCGCGCGGCGGACCCAGACATCACCGTCGCTGAGCCGAGAACGACGGTAAAAGAAAATGCACTCACTGACTTCATAACCAATCTCTTTTGCGGGTGATTTAGAAACGGACGCCGAGCTTGGCGCTGAACCCGTGTGTCTGGGCATCCGAGGCGATCTGTCCCTGATAGGCGATGCCGAACGTCGCGTTCTCGGTGATGTTTACGTCCAGCCCAGCTTCGAGCAGAGCTGCGTTCTTTGCGATCGGCACGCCCTCGATGGCGAAGGAGGAACCGCCAGCAAAGGCAAGAGCGGTATCCGGCTGACGTCGCCGAAGGCGTGGCGCCAGCCAAGACCGCCGCGCGCGGTAGCAGTCACGGTGCCGAGGGTCAGTACCGTCGACGCACGCAGACCTAGCGTGGTAAACGCCGTGTCGCTCGAGCGATCCCCGCTCGACAAGGCGGCTGCGCCGCCCTTCTCGGTGAAGCCATCTGCGTCAAAATTCACATAAGCGAGATTAGCGTAGGGCTCGAAGGAAGCCGAAGCCGTATTGATACGGTAGCCGAGCTCGCCAAAGGCCTGGAACGTGCCGGCGTCGTAATCGGCCGAAAGGCTGTCGGCGAAGCCTGGAAAGACCACGGACCTGCCGGTCTCGATGCTGTGCCAGGTATAGGCAAGGCCGGAACGAAAACCGAGATTGCCGTTCTGCGTGCCGGCAAAAAGACCGAGATGGTAATTCTCGCTCGAGCCCGACGACGCGCGATCGTCCGCCTCCAAGGAGGTATGGCTGTAGCCGCTGATGAGGCCGAGCCGCCAGCTTTCGCCGACAGCCGCGTCACCGCCAGCCAGAAAGCCGCCTGTCGAGTGATCGAGACCGGCGGCATTGCCGTCGCTGTCGAGATGACCCCAGGCGCCGAAGCCACGGCCCCATACGGCGAAATTCTCACTCGTTGCCGGGGCCAGTTCCAGACCACCCAGCCCATAAGTCATCACCGGAACGCTGGAGGCACCGACGCCGTCGAACGCCGCACGGATCCGTTCGCTCGCGGCATCGCGTACAGAATGACTGTCCTCGATGAGGCCGCTATGAATGGAAGCATGAACCTCGCCTGATAGCATATCGAAAGCGTTGCGGGCTTCCGGCGCCGTCAGGAACAGGATGTTGTCCTGGATCGGATTACCGCTTCCAAGCGCCTGAGCCGCAGCGGCGACCGAGCGTTGATTGAAGGTGCTAGCTACATCGGCAAACGCCGTCGATGTGCGGCTGATATCGAGATAGACATTGTTGGCATCGTAGACGAGCTGGAAATCGACGAAGGGCGTCGCGTCTGTCGCCAGAGCCCCCGTCAGCCCGCCATAGGTGCCGCTTACGCCGCCTGCTGCGGAGAGCAGAGTATATCGGGCATCGACCGATAGCGTTCCCTGCCGCAGCAGCTCGATCTGCGCGCCGCTGTCGATCGCCGCTACTCCGCCAACATCGATGAGATCGGACGACCTTGCGAGGTCGACCTGATAGATCGATCCGGACTGCTGCGCGAAATCGCCCGTGACAGTCAGTGTGGTGACGATCCTGCTCGGATCGGTCGCACTGCCAGGAGCGACCGTGCCGCCCTCGGAAATGGTGACCGCACCGTAGGTGCCGCCGCCTGCGACGACACCGCCGCTGTTTGCGATAGCCGTGCCCCCGATCTGCCCGTCATTCCCGAGAAAGCCGGACGTGGTCGCATCATGGGAAAGCACACCTGTATCGGCAAGCAGCAATCCCGCGCCGGAACCGACCGTCGTCATGCCGGAAAAATTGTTCTTTCCGCTCAGCGTTTGCACGCCACCGGCAACGAATAGTTTGCCGCCCATATTATTGTTATCAACGTCGAGGTCGTTGATGCTGCCGGCGAACGTGTCGTTCGAATCCGTTAGCACCAGGGTACGCTTGCCCAGCTCGACCGTTCCGCTGCCACTCAGGCTACGAATACGGGCATCGTTGTAGGCGTCGGAGATTCCCCAATAGTCGCTGCCATTTCCATGTTCGGAGATATCGAACGTGCCGTCTGCAACGACTTTCGCTGACCGTTGGATGTTGCCGAGCCCCGCAAGCGAGAGATAGGCATCCTGAGCAATATTCGTCTCGCCGGTGTAGGTGTTGACATTCGTCATCCGGACCACCGTCTTTGTATCAAGCGTCAGCGATCCGGAGCCGGAGACGACACCCGCTATGCCGAACCCGCCCTCATTCCCCATGCTCGTCGTTATCCTGCTCAGACCGGTCCCTTCGGGTGCGGATGAATCGGTAGAGAAGTTGCTGGCAGTGACGAAATGTGACGTATAAGCGGTATACTTCTTCTCCAGATCGAAAATGACCGATCTGTTTTTGAAGAAGTCAAGACCGGCAACAAAACTGGTCTGGTCATTGGGTTGTTCCGTCGTGCCGCTGGTGTAGGTGAAGTCGATATTGTCCAGCCTTACCGGATCGCCATCCGTTCCTGCGATTGTAACGCTCGGGATGTTGCCCGATGCGCTTACGATCTCGCGTTGCTCATTTCTCCGAACATTTTTAAGTTTGACGCCCGCATCCTGAAATTGCTTCAGCATCGCATCACTGATCTCCAGACTGCCACCGCCCGGTGTGCCGGTGTCGAGCAATACCGCGGTCTTGTTGGGGTCGGTGATTGGTGGGGCTCCATCCTTAACCGTGTACTGCAGATTGTAGCTGCCTTCGTATTCGGTCGAGGCATTGGCGCCAGAGCCAGGAAAATTCTGATAAGAATCCTGATCTTTTTCCTCGGGTTCTCCCCATGGCATGGCATTAGTATATTGGGCCCGGAGGCTTGGATTGAGGTTGACAATCGTGCAGGGGGAACAGCCAGGCGTTTGGTCGCTCTCGGAATCCGGATTCACATTGGCGGAGACCACGTAGCCAGACCTGGTGACACTGCCCATCATGCCCCAGACACTTGTCTTGCCAAGAAAATCGCCGGCCCCGAATGTACCTGCGAAATCGCCGCCTTCGTCTGCCATCTTGCCAGCGGTCATTTTCGCCCGCTGCTCCTTATCGGCGTGATAAGGTTCTTGGAGATCCTGACCATACATATCTTTAAGTCCATCCGTCACGGATCCCGGCGTGCACTTAAGATTGTTGTCCTTGCAATACGCATGGGTATAGACAAAATCGAGAATGCGAGCAGCCCGGTATTTCTTATCGCTTACAGACGGCCCGTCGATTGTTATCTTTTGATCTGGATCGACATATGTAAATTTATCAATTTCCACGTTCTGAAGCTTATTACCATACGTTCCGTCCCCGTACGTATATACGTAAGGCGTGTCGGCAATCGGGCGGACCCCGGTCACCTCTGACCCGATCTGCGTGTTGAGCTGGTCCGAGCCCGTGTCGAATACGTATCGCTGCGCGTTGCCATTGTTGATCTTGGCCCAGATGCCCAGGCGGTCATGGCCTTCCCCGACATACTCCAGCGGGATCGAAATCGGGTCGTCGGCCAACGCTTCTCCAGTTGGAAATGCTACCAGACCCACCCCGAGAGACACAGCCGGCAGGAATACCGTCGTCATCGCGGTGGTTGCCGCCAGAAAGTTCTTTGTCCCGAAACAAGCCTGCATACCTGGTCCTCGAAAAAGTCTCGCAAACTGATTGATCATTGGAACGGCCTCCTGAATTGTTTAACGAGACCCTTTATGGCGGC
>NZ_RZTF01000407.1:4545-5602 GCF_004023175.1 Mesorhizobium sp. M7A.F.Ca.MR.362.00.0.0 | reverse complement strand
CGCCAGCGGCGTGTCGTCGCCGCTGATGCCGGATAGCGCCTGATCGCTGTAGCCGAGCACGGTCGACGGCGTCACCTTCACATTCCGCACCGTGTCCGGTTCGACAATGGCATTGCGGATCAGGGTGACGAAGCGCGACTTGCCGACGCCGTTGCGGCCTAGCAGCACGATGCGGTCGCCCTGGCAGATGTGGCGCTTGCCGGTCCGAAACAGCAGCGTGCCATCGGGTGTTTCGACAGCCGCGTCATCGAGCGTGATCAGCACTTTGGCGTGGGTGCCGCGATTGGCCAGTTTTATGGCACCCGCCGACTTCTCGCGATGCGCCGGGTTCGCCGCTTCCTCCAGTTTTTCGGCCCGCTGGCTGAGTTGCCTGGTCTTGACCGTCAGCAGGTCGCTGCCTGAATTGATGCCGATATTGTTGAGCTTGGCCGCCTGCCGGCGCAATTGCTGCGCCACCTTCATGTCGCGCTGGAACTTGCGCTCGGTCGAGGCGTCGACCTCGTCGAGCGCCCGCCTTGCGCGGGAATAGGGCAAGGCAAACACGGGCGACTGTTCCGGTCGCAGGAACAGCGTCCGGTTGGTGGCGGCGTCGAGAAAGGCGCGGTCGTGGCTGGCAATGACGACCGGCACCTCACGCGGCAATGCGTTGAGCCAGGTTTCCAACTGGCTGATGCGAGCAAGGTCGAGATGGTTGGTCGGCTCGTCGAGCAGCAGCACGTCCGGATCTGTCACCCAGGCGCGGGCGATCAGCGCCAGTCTCTGCCAACCGCCGCTCAGCGCCTGCATTGGCCGCTCGCGCATCGGCTCCGGCACGTCGAGTGAATCGAGAACCACGTCGACGCGCCACAACTCGCTTTCAGCCTGCTCGGGCGGCAAGGCGTCGGCCACGACCTGATGGAAGCTGCGGCTGAGAAGGGCCGGGGCAATGGATTGCTCGACATGACCGACGCGCAGGCCGCGCGTGCGGGTGATGTCACCGGAGGTCGGCTCCATCTCGCCGGTCAGGCATTTCAGCAAGGTCGACTTGCCGCGGCCATTGGCGGCGACAATGCCGAGC
>NZ_RZTF01000407.1:0-4535 GCF_004023175.1 Mesorhizobium sp. M7A.F.Ca.MR.362.00.0.0 | reverse complement strand
GAGCCGGTCGCCGGAGCCGATGGTGAGGTCGAGATTGGCAAACAGCGGCGCACTCATGGTGACGCCGAGGGATTTGAGGCTGATCAGGGCCATTTTGATTTCTCTGGTCTTGCCGGAGACATCTCCGGTCCACTTTGACGGTGCGCGTGCTGGCCATCAGGCTCGGCGTTGCAACACCACGAAGGGCAGACCAAAAAATCGAAGCGGGAAAAACCCGGACCGTCCCTGGTCAGCCCTGCAAGCAAGCTCGCAGGGCAGAAATCGGGCCACGCTGACGATGGTGACGATGAAACGTAAACACGTGAGCCCTCCTTTCAAGACGTTCGAGTGTGTGGACTGGCTACACCAAAGGTGGGGCCGCTGGCAAGTGTGTCCTCTGCAGGCCGGCCTTAGTCTCGCGGGCGGATTACCCAGTCACCCTTATTTCCCTGGATTTCCTGCGGTGTCAGGAAGTGAAACTCCATCAGGATCGGTTCTTCCGGTCCCTTGAAGAAATGAAGCTCGGCGTGGGGGAGCACGAGCCGGCGGACAGTTTCAGATACGCTTTCCACCTTATATTCCTCGGCTTGCAGTCCTAGATCTGCGAGGAGCGTCCTGGCGGCCGAAATCGTCATTGCCGGGCTAAAGCCATCGAGATCGATTTGGCTGTTGCCGCTCCATTTCAAAGGCAAAGGCTTGGGCACATCAGGCATGTCCCAAAGTTTGATGCTGATGCGATGGACGCGTGCTCGATTGCGCCTGGTCAAAATGTCGATTTCCAGATCGCCATAACCCAGAAGAAAGCCGCACGGCTGATCCTGATAGACATACAGCCATTTAGGAAAGCCAAGGTGTTTCTCGACCGGGCCGAGATCAGTTCCGGCCCGCAAAGGCGTGTCTTTGCTACCTAAGATTAGGGGGAGAATATGGAGTTTGCCTCGCTGTCGCATCGATCAAACCTTGGTTGGCTGGATATCCCGTCGCAGGGAGCATATTCCGCCTGCCCTGACCATTGTGCTACCCAGCTGATTGGGCCCAGCGGATTGATTGAGCTTCACAGGTCAAGGGGCCGGATCAGACAGGTCTCAAGTAGCCGCCGCTTAGTCCATATTCTTTGTTGAGATCGAGTAGGAAATGCCCGAACACCGCGCTTCTGCCGAGATCGACAACGATCACAAGCAGGGCGTTGAACCTGCCGGTGCCAATCAAAACTTGATCAAACCGGTTTTGAACGTCCCGGTAAACATAATGGACGTCGTTCAAATAGGGCACGCCGACTTCGTCCAGATTTAGCGCGTCGACATAGGACCATATGTCTACGACAGCATTCGCCGTCGCGGTGATATTCGTCATCGGCTCGGCAAAGCAAGCCTTGAACTCCTCTTCATCAAGTCTGCGAACGACGACCATCACTCATTCTAAGCGGCGGCATCTGAAATCCGCAACCGATCGCAGGCTCGATGCTGCAGCTTCCTACCGTCCCGGCCGTCCCGTCTTCCCCGGCCGGCGTTTGTCGCGGCGGGCGTCGCCTGGATCCTCGTATGAGCCGATGCCGGCGCGCTGGCGAACGATTGGCTTAGCGGAATCGTCGCGTTCCTTCGCGCCCCCCTCTGCCCTGCCGGGCATCTCCCCCACTTGGGGGGAGATTGACTGCGGCTTGGCCGGCACTTTTCCTTCGACCGGCTTTTCCGTCCGCCGTACAGTCATTTCATCGAGCGAGTTCTTCTTGAACAGTGGCTTGGTGACGTCGCCGGGAATGCCGAAGTCGGAGCCGTGCGCCTCTTCGGCCGACTGTTTCTTGAACAGCGAGCGTGACACCGCGCCGGCCGGCGTCGGCATGTCGGTGCCCGGGCCCATATCGTCAATCGAGGGTTTCGAAAACAGCGGCTTCTTCACCGGTACGGCGCCGTCGGCGCCCATCTCGTCGAGATCAGGCTTGCGGAAGAGGTTGGGCCGGGCAGCCCTGGCGGCCTCTTCGGCGGCGCGCGCTTCGTCGAACTTGCGGAAACGCTCCTGTTCTTCTGCTGTCCGATGTTTGGCCACGCCCTTGTTGTGCTTGCCCTTTTCGCGGCCGGAGGCCGGGCTTTCCATGTCGGCGTATTTGGCCAGCGGGTCTTCGGAGATGGACAGTTCCATCTCACGCAGGCGCTTGACCTCGTCGCGGATGCGGGCCGCCTTCTCGAAGTCGAGATTGGCTGCGGCATCGCGCATCTGCTTTTCCATCGCGTCGAGGTGGGCCTTGAGGTTGTTGCCCATCATGGCGCCGGCACTGTCGGTGAACTGCGAGATGTCGGCGCGGACGTGGTCCTTCTCGTAGACCGAATCCAGAATATCGGAGATGCGCGACTTGACCGATTCCGGCGTGATGCCGTTGGCCGCGTTCCACTCCATCTGCTTCTCGCGGCGGCGATTGGTCTCGGCCATCGCCCGCTCCATCGAGCCGGTCACCTGGTCGGCATAGAGGATGACCTTGCCGTCGACGTTTCTGGCGGCGCGGCCGATGGTCTGGATCAGCGAGGTTTCCGAGCGCAGGAAACCTTCCTTGTCGGCGTCGAGAATGGCGACGAAGCCGCATTCGGGAATGTCGAGGCCTTCGCGCAGCAGGTTGATGCCGACCAGCACGTCGAAGGCGCCGAGGCGCAGATCGCGCAGGATCTCGATGCGTTCCAGCGTGTCGATGTCGGAGTGCATGTAGCGGACACGGATGCCTTGCTCATGCAGATATTCGGTCAAATCCTCGGCCATGCGCTTGGTCAGCACCGTCACCAGCGTGCGGTAGCCGGCCTTGGTGGTGTCGCGGATTTCGCCGACGACATCGTCGACCTGGGTCTTGGCCGGGCGAACCTCGACCGGAGGATCGATCAGGCCGGTCGGGCGGATGACCTGTTCGGCGAAGACGCCGCCGGCCTGCTCCATTTCCCAGCCGCCAGGGGTCGCCGAGACGGCGACCGAAAGCGGACGCATGGCATCCCATTCCTCGAAGCGCAGCGGCCGGTTGTCCATGCAGGACGGCAGACGGAAGCCGTATTCGGCCAGTGTCGCCTTGCGGCGAAAGTCGCCGCGATACATGCCGCCGATCTGCGGCACGGTGACATGGCTTTCGTCGATGAAGACCAGCGCGTTGTCGGGAATGTACTCGAACAGCGTCGGCGGCGGATCACCCGGCTGGCGGCCGGTGAGATAGCGCGAATAGTTCTCGATGCCGGCGCAGGAACCGGTGGCTTCCAGCATCTCGAGGTCGAAGCGACAGCGCTGTTCCAGCCGCTGCGCCTCGAGCAGACGGCCTGCGCGCTCGAGTTCGACCAGCCGGTGCTTGAGCTCTTCCTTGATCGACTTGATCGCCTGGTTCAGCGTCGGGCGCGGCGTCACATAGTGCGAATTGGCGTAGATCTTGACGCTTTTCAGCTCGCCGGTCTTCTGTCCGGTCAGCGGGTCGAACTCGGTGATCTGCTCGATCTCGTCGCCGAACATCGAGATGCGCCAGGCGCGGTCTTCCAGGTGCGCCGGGAAGATCTCGATCGTGTCGCCGCGCACGCGGAACGAGCCGCGAACGAAATTGATGTCCTGCCGTTTGTACTGCTGGGCGACGAGATCGGCGAGCAGCGCGCGCTGGTCGAGCCGGTCGCCGATCTGCATCTGGAAGGTCATCGCCGTGTAGGTCTCGACCGAGCCGATACCGTAGATGCAGGACACCGAGGCGACGATGATGACGTCGTCGCGCTCGAGCAGCGAACGTGTCGCCGAATGGCGCATGCGGTCGATCTGCTCGTTGATCGAGGATTCCTTCTCGATGAAGGTGTCGGTGCGCGGGACGTAGGCTTCCGGCTGGTAATAGTCGTAGTAGGAGACGAAATACTCGACGGCGTTTTCCGGAAAGAATTTCTTGAACTCGGAATAGAGCTGCGCCGCCAGCGTCTTGTTCGGCGCCAGGATCAAGGCAGGGCGCTGCGTCTCCTCGATCACCTTGGCCATGGTGAAGGTTTTTCCGGAGCCGGTGACGCCGAGCAGCACCTGGGTGCGGTCGTTGTTGTCGACGCCTTCGACCAGATCCTTGATCGCGGTCGGCTGATCGCCGGCCGGCTCGAAGTCCGACACCATCTTGATGGCAATGCCGCCTTCGGACTTTTCCGGGCGGGCAGGGCGGTGCGGCGTCCACAGCACACCGTCCTTGTGCAGCGGATTGCCGGATTCGATCAGCGCCGACAGTGCCGCCACCGTCGCGGTGACGCTGCCCGAAGCCATGGTCTCGGCGTCTTCCAGCGAAATGTCGAGACCCGCGACCGGGTTGAGGCCCGCTGCCGTGCGCTCCCTCGCCGTCGCCGCCCCACCCATCGAGGTGCCGCGCGAACTGCGTCCCGGCGAGCTTGAACGCTCGGGTATCTTCTTCGACGGCTTCGGCGATTTGCCGCCGTCGCCCTTGCCGGCAAGACGCCCTTCCTTCTCGGCCTCCTGCTCGATCTGCTCGGCCCAATCCGCGATCGAACCGGTCAGCGGCGTGCCTGAGAGCTCCGGCTGCGGCATCTCGGCGAAGCCGCCTCTGTGCAGCGGTTCCGAAG
>NZ_RZTF01000406.1:0-5603 GCF_004023175.1 Mesorhizobium sp. M7A.F.Ca.MR.362.00.0.0 | reverse complement strand
CCAGGGAACGCCAACGTCTCACTCCGCTGGACCACCCCTCATCCGTCTCGGCGCTATCGCGCCGATCCACCTTCTCCCACAAGGGGAGAAGGGAAGAACGGCGCTGGCGTTCCGCCAGTGCGGGGATAAGCTCCCTGCAAACAAGGGAGATTTGCCATGAAGAAAGAAATCATCGAAGTGCCTGTCATGTCGGCCAAGGTGCGGGCGCTTGGCCTGCCGTGCTCGACGGCTGTGAAGGCCAATGGCTTCGTGTTCATCTCGGCGACGCCGCCGGTGGACATGGTGACCGGCGAGATGGTGCGCGGCGACATCGAGGTGCAGACCGAGGCGTCGCTGAAGGCGCTGAAACATTGCCTGGAAGCGGCCGGAACCTCGCTGGAAAACGTGGTGATGGTGCGCATCTACGCCGTCAACTCCGGCTTTTACAACGCCATCAACCGGGTCTATGCCCGGTACTTCAACGTCAACCCGCCGGCGCGGAGTTTTGTGCCGGTGGCGTCATGGCCGATGGAGTTCGACATTGAGATCGAGTGCGTGGCGGTGGCGTGAGGGCCGACAACGAGGTTAGAAATATCGCTGTTGAACTTTGTCATTTGGCCTTGCAAACAGGTGGAACGGTGCAGTGAAATCCTGTTTGCTGATCCGTTGCTATTTGGCTTTGGAACTTAGTGTGCCTACTTCGAAAAGCTGTTAATAAAGTCGAAGATTGCGTAGAATTTCGGGCATCTGGAAACGGTGAGATAATTCAATGAAAGCCTTTATCAGCTACGCGCGAGAGCGCGAGAAGAATGCAAAGGAGGTTTTTCTCCATTTGTCGGAGGTTGGAGTCGATGTCTTTTTTGACAAGGTATCTCTCTCGCCTGGAGATGAGTGGAAGAGGAGTTTACAAGAAAGTATCAAAAAATCTGATTTGATTCTATTGGTTGTCTCAAAGGAGACGTCGACAAAAGTTGGTGAATTACAAAGAGAGATAAGAATAATTCTCGAGGAATCAGCCAGGAGACCTCGAGGGCAGACCTACCTTGTCCCTATGCGTGTCGGAAAGGCGTCGCTTCCGAGTGAATTATTGGAGTTTCAATATTTTGACTATGGCTCGGGCGGATGGGCAAAAACGTTGCTTAATTCCGCGAGGTCGGTGGCCAAGCGGCTCGGTGAAGATAAAACAGTGAATAATATTGACCGATACCTTGCCAAATTAGAAGGTGATAGCCCTACGATTATTGAAAAGATTTCAGAAAAGAAGAAAAGATATAACGTTGATATCGAATTTATACAGTACAGAGATTCCTCAAATTATTTTCGATTTATAAACTCTCACATAGCGAAAGTTGCTCTTGGGGATTATTATGATTTTCTGCGAGGAATGACGGACTGGGTGGGGCGACCTGGAAAGTCGGACTTGAGCGTTTATGTGCGGGAGCATTTCAGCCGAGACGGTATAATATCGCTCCAAAAGTCATACGGTGACTATTGGTCGGGAGCTGCGCATCCCAATCATTCACTGACAACGTTCAATTTCGGAGGAGAGGATTGCGGCCTCGTGCAATTTGAAGACCTATTCGAAGTTTCTGAAGACGAAGCTGTGAAGATATTAAAGAGATGCGATGACATATTTCGCGTTAATTCTAAGTCGATAGGGGATGATACGGATGAATTTGATGTTAGTTTTTCAACTTTCGTCAACCCAGAATATATGACGGCACTGTCAATGTTAAAAAATTTTAACATTGATGATAGAGGAATTACATTCAATTTCGGCACCGGAAACGGCCTTCCGCATGTACTCGGTGAGCAGGATGTTCTTGTTCCGTGGTCGATCTGGAATTACAAGGTAAATAAATATCACGGAAAAACTAAAATTGCTAAATTCATTACCGCTGCTATGAATCCTTATGTTTGAACGTCATTCAGGCAGACAAATACTTTCGGATAAGACTCGGTCAAAATCGCTTCATCCCACCAGCAAGGGAATGCCCTAAGCAAAATACTCCTGCAGCGGCCGAACCTCCAGGCTCCCCGCCTTCAGCGCCGCAATCGCTTCCGCCACCGCAGCGGCACCCGACAGCGTCGTGTAGTACGGCACCTTCTGCATCAGCGTCGCCCTGCGCAGCGACTTGGAGTCCGACACCGCCTTCTGGCCGTCCGTCGTGTTGAAGACGATCTGCACCTGGCGGTTGCGGATGGCGTCTTCGATGTGGGGGCGGCCTTCCAGCACCTTGTTTATCTTCTGGGCATCGACACCGTTTTCAGCGAGGAAGCGGGCTGTGCCTGATGTGGCCAGCACCTTGAAGCCGAGGCCGGCGAGGCGCTTGACCGCCGGCAGTATGCCCTTCTTGTCCTCGTCGCGCACCGAGACGAACAGCGTGCCGGAGCGGGGCAGGTCGACGCCGGCGCCGAGCTGGCTCTTGGCGAAGGCCAGCGCGAAGTCGCGGTCGAGGCCCATGACCTCGCCGGTCGAGCGCATTTCCGGGCCGAGCAATATGTCGACGCCGGGGAAACGGGCGAAGGGGAACACGGCTTCCTTGACCGCGATGTGGCCGGGGTTCCTGGGGTCGGGCATCGCGCCGTAATGGGCGAAGGCGTCTTCCAATTTCTCGCCGGCCATGATGCGGGCGGCGATCTTCGCAATCGGACGGCCGATGGTCTTGGCGACGAAGGGCACGGTACGCGAGGCGCGCGGGTTGACCTCCAGCACATAGACCGTGCCGTCCTTGATCGCATATTGCACGTTCATCAGGCCGCCGACATTGAGCGCGCGGGCAAGCGCCGATGTCTGGCGCTCCAACTCGTCTACCAGTTCGGAAGGCAGCGAGTGCACCGGCAGCGAGCAGGCACTGTCGCCGGAATGGATGCCGGCTTCCTCGATGTGCTCCAATATGCCGGAGACGAAGGTCGACTTGCCGTCGCAGAGGCAGTCGACATCGACCTCGATGGCGCCGGAGAGATAGGTGTCGAACAGCAGCGGATTCTTGCCCAGCAGCGTGTTGATCTGGCCGGTCTTGTCGTTGGGGTACTTCTGCTTGATGTCCTCCGGCACCAGGCCGGGCACGGTGTCGAGCAAATAGGATTGCAGCATGCCTTCGTCATGGATGATCTGCATGGCGCGGCCGCCGAGCACATAGGACGGGCGCACCACCAGCGGGAAACCGAGCTCGCCGGCGACGAGGCGGGCCTGCTCGACCGAATAGGCGATGCCGTTCTTCGGCTGACTGAGGCCGAGCTTGTGCAGCAGCTTCTGGAAGCGGTCGCGGTCTTCGGCCAGATCGATCATGTCGGGCGAGGTGCCGAGGATCGGGATGCCGGCCTTTTCCAGCGCATCCGCCAGCTTCAGCGGCGTCTGGCCGCCGAACTGGACGATGACGCCGACCAGCTCACCTGAAGCCTGTTCGGCGCGCAGGATCTCCAGCACGTCCTCCGCCGTCAGCGGCTCGAAATAGAGGCGGTCCGAGGTGTCGTAGTCGGTCGAGACCGTCTCCGGGTTGCAGTTGATCATGATCGCTTCGTAGCCGGCGTCGCGCAGCGCGAAGGCGGCGTGGCAGCAGCAATAATCGAACTCGATGCCCTGGCCGATGCGGTTCGGCCCGCCGCCGAGGATGACGACCTTTTTGCGCGACGAGACCTGCGCCTCGTTGGCCAGCGCGCCGGCGAACGGCACTTCATAGGTCGAGTACATGTAGGCGGTGGGCGAGGCGAACTCGGCCGCGCAGGTGTCGATGCGCTTGTAAACAGGATGAACGTCGAGCTTTTCGCGAGCTTTCTGAATCACTTCGGCGTCGGTCTTCGTCAGCGACGCGAGGCGGGCATCGGAGAAGCCCATGGCTTTCAGCATGCGCAGGTTGACGGCATCCTCGGGAATGCCGTGCTCGCGGATGCGGGCTTCCATGGCGACGATGCCGGCGATCTGTTCGAGGAACCACGGGTCGATCTTGCACATGGCGTGCACGTCTTCCAGCGAGGTGCCCATGCGGATCGCCTGCGCCACCATGCGCAGCCGGTCGGGCGTCGGCGTGCCTAGGGCTGCGCGAATGGCGTTGCGGTCGTCGGCATGGTTGGCGGAACCAAGACCGGGGATTTCGATCTCGTCCAAACCGGTGAGGCCGGTCTCAAGTCCACGCAGTGCCTTCTGCAGCGATTCCTGGAAGGTGCGGCCGATGGCCATGACTTCGCCGACCGACTTCATGGCGGTGGTCAGCACCGGCTCGGCGCCGGGGAATTTTTCGAAGGCAAAGCGCGGGATTTTTGTGACGACGTAATCGATCGACGGCTCGAAGGAGGCTGGCGTCGCGCCGCCGGTGATGTCGTTCTCCAGCTCGTCCAGCGTGTAGCCGACGGCGAGCTTTGCCGCGATTGCCGCGATCTTGGCGATCGGGAAACCGGTCGCCTTGGAGGCAAGTGCTGACGAGCGCGAGACGCGCGGGTTCATCTCGATGACCACCAGGCGGCCGTCGGCCGGGTTGACGGCGAACTGGACGTTGGAGCCGCCGGTCTCGACGCCGATCTCGCGCAGCACCGCGATAGAGGCGTTGCGCATCATCTGGTATTCTTTGTCGGTCAGCGTCAGCGCCGGGGCGACGGTGATCGAGTCGCCGGTGTGCACGCCCATCGGGTCGATGTTCTCGATCGAGCAGACGATGATGCAATTGTCCGCTCTGTCGCGGACGACCTCCATCTCGTACTCCTTCCAGCCGAGCACGCTCTCCTCGATCAGCACTTCGGTGGTCGGCGAGGCGTCGAGGCCGGACTGGACGATCTCGTAGAATTCGGCGCGGTTGTAGGCGATGCCGCCGCCGGTGCCGCCCATGGTGAAGGACGGGCGGATGATGGCGGGCAGGCCGACATGGTCGAGCGCTTGTGCTGCGATCGCCATGCCATGGCTGATGTAGCGCTGCTTGCGGTCGCCTTCGCCGAGGTTCCAGCGGGTTTCCAGCGCGTCGAGCGCGGCGTCGAGATCGGCAGGGGCCTCGGCCTTGACGGCGGCGCGCTCGGCCTCATGCGTTTTGCGGTCGGTGTTCTTGACGTCGGTGGCGTTGGCCAGCATCGACTTCGGCGTTTCCAGGCCGATCTTCTTCATCGCCTCGCGAAACAGCGCGCGGTCCTCGGCCTTGTCGATGGCCGTGGCATCGGCGCCGATCATCTCGACATTGTAGCGCTCGAGCACGCCCATGCGGCGCAGCGACAGAGCGGTGTTGAGCGCGGTCTGGCCGCCCATGGTCGGCAGCAGCGCGTCGGGCCGCTCCTTGGCGATGATCTTGGCGACCACCTCAGGCGTGATCGGCTCGATATAGGTGGCGTCGGCCAGTTCCGGGTCGGTCATGATGGTGGCAGGGTTGGAATTGACCAGAATGACGCGGAAGCCTTCCTCCTTCAGCGCCTTGCAGGCCTGCGTGCCGGAATAGTCGAACTCGCAGGCCTGGCCGATGACGATGGGGCCGGCCCCGATGATCAGGATCGACTTGATGTCAGTGCGTCTTGGCATGTCAAAGGTCCGTTCGGCGGGCGGCTTGCACAAAAAACCGGGACGGGAAGACCCGGCCGGTTGTGCTCGCGATTCTGGTATCAGGCTAGGAGGGCCTTATAGGGAAGAGTTTTGACTGATGTAACCC
>NZ_RZTF01000405.1:0-5624 GCF_004023175.1 Mesorhizobium sp. M7A.F.Ca.MR.362.00.0.0 | reverse complement strand
GGCATGGAGGCGCCGGTTCCGTCGCGCCCCGCACCCAGGCCCGTTCCGCCGGCTGCGCCCGCTGCCGCCGCGCCGCGTGCGGCTCCGCACGCGCCCGCCTCGCACAGTTCGGGCAAACGTGGCGTGCCCGGTATCGAGGCGATCATTGCCGTTGCTTCCGGCAAGGGCGGCGTCGGCAAGTCGACCACCGCCGTCAACATCGCGCTCGGCCTCGCCGCCAACGGCCTGCGCGTCGGCGTGCTGGATGCCGACATCTACGGACCGTCCATGCCCAGGCTGCTCAACATCCACGGCCGGCCGCAGACCGTCGACGGCAAGATCCTGAAACCGATGGAGAATTACGGCCTGAAGGTAATGTCGATGGGTTTCCTCGTCGACGAGGAAACGCCGATGATCTGGCGCGGCCCGATGGTGATGTCGGCGCTGACGCAGATGCTGCGCGAGGTCGAATGGGGCCGTCTCGACGTGCTCGTCGTCGATATGCCGCCCGGCACTGGCGACGCGCAGTTGACCATGGCCCAGCAGGTGCCGCTGGCTGGTGCTGTCATCGTCTCGACGCCACAGGATCTGGCCCTGATCGACGCGCGAAAAGGCCTCAACATGTTCAAGAAGGTCGACGTCCCGTTGCTCGGCATCGTCGAGAACATGAGCTATTTCATCGCCCCGGACACCGGCAAGCGCTACGACATCTTTGGCCATGGCGGCGCCCGCCGCGAGGCCGAGCGCCTCGGCGTCACCTTCCTCGGTGAGGTGCCGCTCGAAATGGGCATTCGCGAAAGCTCGGATGCCGGCACGCCGGTTGTCGTCTCCAAGCCCGATGGCCCCGAAGCGAAAATCTACCGCGACATCGCCTCGAAGGTCTGGGACCGGGTCAACGAAGAGCGTGGTGCGGCTGCTGCTGCCGTGCCGAGTATTGTGTTTGAATAGCAGGCGCCGCCGTGCTGCAGCCTAGGCCGCGCCGACCTTCTCGCCAAAGCTGGAAAAAAACTGTCCAGCCAGTTTCTTCGAGGTCGATTCGATCAGACGGCTGCCAAGCTGTGCGATCTTGCCCCCGACATCGGCCTTGGCCGCGTAGTTCAATATCGTGGCGTCGGGTCCATCCGCCGTCAGCGTCACGTCGGCGCCCCCCTTGGCGAAGCCTGCAATGCCGCCCTTGCCTTCGCCCTGGATGGTGTAGGAGTGCGGCGGCTTCAGGTTCTTCAGCGTCACTTCGCCGTTGAACGTCGCCTTGATCGGTCCGATCTTCACCACCACGGTTGCCGCCATCTCGGTCGGGGACTTCATCTCCAGGCTCTGGCAGCCGGGAATGGTCGCCTTCAAGACCTCGGGATCGTTCAGCGCTTCCCACACTTTTTGCAGCGGTGCGGCAATGCGCTCCTCGCCTTCGATCACCAAAGCCATGAAAACCTCCCGGACAAGACTGCCCGAACCCGTAACGCACGGCTCGGCGCGTGTCTATCGCACCAAAGTCCGGTTGCGACCGCACGCCCTCTTGCCTGCTCCCGCGCGTTGCCATATCGATTTGTCTTACAAATACGGAGACCATGATGGCAGGCGCCCCCACCCATAAGAAAAAATTTCGCTCGCAGGAGTGGTTCGACAATCCCGACAACCCGGGCATGACGGCGCTCTATCTCGAGCGCTATCTCAATTACGGCCTGACGCGCGCCGAACTGATGTCCGGCAAGCCGCTGATCGGCATCGCCCAGACCGGCTCGGATCTGTCGCCTTGCAACCGTCACCATATCGAACTCGCCAAGCGCGTGCGCGAAGGCATCGTCTCGATGGGCGGCATTCCTTTCGAATTTCCTTGCCATCCGATCCAGGAGACCGGCAAACGCCCGACCGCGGCACTTGACCGCAACCTTGCCTATCTCAGCCTTGTCGAAGTGCTCTACGGCTATCCGCTCGATGGCGTCGTGCTGACCATCGGTTGCGACAAGACGACGCCGGCCCTGCTGATGGCGGCGGCCACCGTCAACATCCCGGCGATCGCCCTGTCGGTCGGCCCGATGCTCAATGGCTGGCACAAGGGCAAGCGCACCGGCTCAGGCACCATCGTCTGGGAATCACGCCAGCGCCTGTCGGCCGGCGAAATCGATTATGATGAGTTCATGGACATCGTCGCCTCGTCGGCGCCGTCCACCGGCTATTGCAACACCATGGGCACCGCCACCACGATGAACTCGCTGGCCGAGGCGCTTGGCATGCAGTTGCCGGGCTCGGCCGCCATTCCCGCGCCCTACCGCGAGCGCGGCCAGATTTCCTATGAGACCGGAAAACGCATCGTCGAGATGGTGCATGAGGATCTGAAGCCGTCCGACATCATGACGAGAGAGGCTTTCGAGAACGCCATCGTCGTCAATTCGGCCATTGGCGGCTCGACCAACGCGCCTATCCATCTCAACGCCATCGCCCGCCACCTCGGGGTCAAGCTTGACAATGACGACTGGCAGACGGTCGGCCTCAATGTGCCGCTGCTGGTCAATTTGCAGCCGACGGGCGAATATCTCGGCGAGGACTACCATCATGCCGGCGGCGTGCCGGCGGTCATCGCCGAACTGATGAAGGGCGGGCTGTTGCCGCATCCCGGCGCGCGCACCGTCAACGGCAAGTCGATCGGTGAGAATAGCGAGGGCGTCGCCAACGAAAACCCCGACGTCATCCGCTCTGTCGCCAAGCCGCTGAAGGCCAATGCCGGCTTCATCAATCTTCGGGGCAATCTGTTCGATTCGGCGATCATGAAGACCAGCGGCATCTCGCCGGAATTCCGCGAACGCTATCTCTCCAACCCCAAGGATCCCGAGGCTTTCGAAGGTAACGCCATGGTTTTCGACGGGCCGGAGGATTACCACGCCCGCATCGACGACCCGGCGCAAGGCATCGACGAACACACCATCCTGTTCATGCGCGGCGCTGGCCCGGTCGGCTATCCCGGCGGTGCCGAGGTCGTCAACATGCAGCCGCCGGCCTATCTCATCAAGAAGGGCATCCACGCGCTCGCTTGCATCGGTGACGGCCGCCAGTCGGGCACGTCGGGTTCGCCCTCGATCCTCAACGCCTCGCCGGAAGCGGCGATTGGCGGCGGACTGGCGCTGCTCAAGACGGGCGATCGTGTCCGCATCGACTTGCGCAAGGGTACGGCCGACATCCTCGTCACCGACGACGAGATCACCCGGCGCCGCGCAGAGTTGCAGAACAATGGCGGCTTCCACTATCCCAAGCACCAGACACCCTGGCAGGAGATCCAGCGCGGCATGGTCGCGCAGTTCTCGGAGGGAATGGTGCTGAAGCCGGCGGTGAAATACCAGGATGTCGCGCACACCAGCGGCGTGCCGCGGGACAATCATTGATTCTGGATCGACGGATGGCGGCTTGATCAAATCAGGCCGCCATCGGTTTTTCCGGTCGGCGTGTCGCATCCCGGCCGGGTGGGTCGAGAACGGTCACCGTCCTTGACAAGCGCGCCCAACAAATCCACCATCATGACAAGGGGTGCATCGCGACGACCCCGTGAGGCGTCAGCCCAACGTTCGCGTCCAAGCTTCTCTTTTCAGGAGGTGGACGCCATGCCGTCAACAACCGCTATCACCGTACCGCAATTGTCCCGGCTCATAGGTCTGCCGGGTGCACCTGTCATCATCGATGTTCGCATCGAAGAAGATTTCGAAGCCGATCCGCGCCTGTTGCCGGCCTCGTGCCGGCGCGATTTCAAAACCGTTTCGACCTGGGCCGCTGCATTCGCCGGCAAGCCTGTGGCCGTCGTCTGCCAGAAGGGGCAAAAGCTCTCGCAAGGCGTCGTCGCATGGCTGCGCCATGAGGGGATATCAGCCGAATCCCTTGAAGGCGGCTTTGAGGCCTGGCGCGATGCCGGGGGGCTTCTGGTCCGCACCGCCAAGTTGCCGCCACGCAATGAAAAGGGCGCCACCGTCTGGGTGACGCGATCCCGCCCGAAGGTCGACCGCATCGCTTGCCCATGGCTGATCCGGCGTTTCCTCGACCCCGACGCCGTGTTCCTGTTTGTCGAACCCGCTGAAGTATTGGCTGTTGCCGACCGCTTTCAGGCCGTGCCGTTCGACATCGACAATGTGTTCTGGAGCCATCGCGGCGAACGCTGCACCTTCGACACCATGATCGAGGAGTTCGGGTTGGAATCCGGGGCGCTCGATCGCCTCGCCGCAATCGTGCGCGCGGCCGACACTGCAAGCCTCGACCTGGTGCCCCAGGCGGCCGGCTTTCTGGCTGCCTCGCTCGGTCTGTCGCGTATGTACCGCGACGATTTGGAACAACTGGAAGCAGGCATGCTGCTCTACGACGCGTTCTTCCGCTGGTGTCGCGACGCCACCGAAGAAACGCACAACTGGCCGGCTGCGGGGAAACCGACATGAGCGCTCTCGTCCCGGCGGATACAGCGGAAAACATCCCGGTTCCGGCTGCACCGACCTTCACCGAGGCGGTGAAGGTCTGGGCGAGGATCGGATTGCTCAGCTTTGGCGGACCGGCCGGGCAGATCGCGCTGATGCACAAGGAACTGGTCGAGGAGCGGCGCTGGATCGGGGAACGGCGTTTCCTGCATGCGTTGAATTACTGCATGCTGCTGCCTGGCCCGGAAGCCCAGCAACTCGCCATCTACATCGGTTGGCTGCTGCACAGGACGGCCGGTGGCCTTGTTGCCGGCATCCTGTTCGTCGTGCCGGGCGCGCTCGTCATGCTCGCCTTGAGCAGCCTTTACGTCCTCTATGGCGACATGCCGCTCGTCGCGGCGCTGTTTTTCGGGGTGAAGGCGGCGGTGCTCGCCATTGTCATCGAGGCGGTGATCCGGATCGGGCGACGCGCCCTCAAGAACCGGGTCATGGTGTCGATCGCGGTCGCGGCGTTCATTGCCATCTATGCGTTGAATGTGCCGTTTCCACTCATCGTCCTTCTCGCCGGCCTGACGGGATGGCTGGGGGACCGCGTTGCTCCCGGCCTGTTTTCCGGCTCGGCCCATGGCAAGGACGGTGTTGCCGACTCCAAGGGAGCGGTCGACCTGATGTTCGAGCGTGGCGAACTGGCCCATGTCAAACCGACCAAATGGCACGCGCCGCGCACCCTCGCCATCTGGCTGCCGATCTGGCTCGGGCCTGTTCTTTTGATCTGGTGGTTCACCGGCTCCGCAAGCGTCTGGACCGAGATAGGCCGGTTCTTCAGCCTGATGGCTGTCGTCACCTTCGGTGGCGCCTATGCGGTGCTCGCCTATGTCGCGCAGGCAGCCGTCCAGTCCTTCGGCTGGCTGGCGCCGGGTGAAATGGTGGACGGTCTTGGACTTGCAGAAACGACGCCAGGACCGCTCATCCTGGTGCTGCAGTTCGTCGGCTTCATCGCCGCGTTCCGCCATTCCGGCTCGCTCGACCCGTTACTTGCCGGATCGCTGGGGGCGCTGCTCACCCTGTGGGTGACGTTCACGCCCTGCTTCTTCTGGATATTCCTCGGGGCGCCCTACATCGAGGCCTTGCGCGGCAACAAGGCATTGTCGGCCGCACTGGGCGCGATCACCGCCGCAATTGTTGGGGTGATCATGAATCTGGCCCTATGGTTTGCTTTGCATGTCAGTTTCCGTGAGGTGCACGCGACGGGGCTTGGCA
>NZ_RZTF01000404.1:0-5632 GCF_004023175.1 Mesorhizobium sp. M7A.F.Ca.MR.362.00.0.0 | reverse complement strand
CATCCACCCGGTGGCGCAGCTCATCGCCGACATGACCGGTGGCGAAGCCGTCGACGGCTTCAGGGCGCCACCGATCGAAAGCGAGATGGCGGTTGTCGTCGTCGACTGCGGCGGCACCGCACGATGCGGCGTCTATCCGCGCAAGCGTATCCCGACCGTCAATCTGACGCCGGTCGGTCAATCCGGGCCGCTGGCCCAGTTCATCACCGAGGACATCTACGTTTCGGGCGTGAAGCCGGCCAACATCACAATGGCGGACGGATCCGAAACGATCACGACTGCAGGGGGAGCAGCAGCGATGAGTTCAAGCAACAATGCGGCCGCGGCACCACAGCCGCTGCCGAGCGAAGGTGGGCTGATCGGGCTCATCAGCACGATCGGCCGCGTCATGGGACGTATCGTCGGCATCTTCTTCAATGCCGGCCGCCGCACCATCGATCAGGTCATTCGCAACGTGCTGCCGTTCATGGCCTTCGTGACCATGCTCATCGGTCTGATCCTGTATACCGGCATCGGCGATGTGCTGGCGCAGCCGATGGGTCCGCTGGCCAACAACATCGTCGGCCTGCTGATCATCTCGGCGATCTGCGGCCTGCCGTTCCTGTCGCCCATCCTCGGGCCAGGCGCTGTCATCGCGCAGGTCATCGGCGTTGCCATTATCGGCCCGCAGATCGCCAACGGCACGATTTCGCCAGCGATGGCACTGCCGGCGCTGTTTGCCTACAATACCCAGGTGGGCTGCGACTTCGTCCCTGTCGGCCTGGCGCTCGGTGAGGCCAAGCCGAAGACGATCGAAATCGGCGTTCCGGCGGTGCTCATCAGCCGCCAGATCATGGGGCCGGTCTCGGTGCTGATCGCCTGGGTCGTCAGTCTGATCGTGTTCTAAGGCAACTCCGGGAAAAGCGCACAGTGCTTTCCCTTGGAAATTGCGTCAAAACAAAGAGATAGAGCGGTTCACCGCTCTAGGGAAAGTTGAGAAAAATGAGGTTCGCCATATGACGGTTCTGCTGAGAACACGGGTCACTGCCATCGGCCCCGAAGTGGCGGACCTTGCCGAAGGGGGCGTGGTCATCCTGTTTGCGGATGGCTCGCCGCCGGAGCTTGCCGAGGTTTCGGTGCTCCACAAGGCGGAGCAGGGGCCAAGTGACGGAGCGCCCGCCAAGGGCGCTTCGATCACCCTCGGCCCGGTTGCCGCTGTTATCACAGCGGTCGGCTCCAGCGCGTGGAGCAAGGTGCTGGAAATGGGCCATGTCGTCATTTCGTTCAACGGCGCTACGGAGGCCGAGAGGCCCGGCGAGATCTGCGCGTCGCAAGTCGACCCGCAAGCGCTCGTGGCCGCACTGAAGACCGGGGCGATCATCACCATCGCCGCCTGACAGCATTCGCGCCGCGGCCTATGTTGGGAGCGGCGCCCAAAACCAGAGTATTTGCCATGGAACGCTCGACCATCGTCCGAGTGCATGAAGGTTTGCACGCCCGTCCCGCGACGCGGTTCGTGAAGCTCGCCAAGGGCTTCGAATCCGACGTCGAACTGGTCAAGGACGGCAAGGCGGTCAGCGCCAAGAGTTCGGTCAAGCTGATGCTGCTGGCGGTCAAGGAGAACCAGGAAGTCACGGTGCGGGCGAATGGCGCCGATGCCATCGAGGCGCTCGAGGCGCTGATCGGCTACCTCGAGAATCCGCGGGCCGGCCTCGATGATGAAGCGGAAGCGCAGAGCCCGGCGAACGATGCCGGGCAGGAAGCGGCACCCGCGCCCGGATTCGTGCCGGCGGCTCCTGACGGGGCAAACCGCCTGCGTGGCGTGGCCGCCAGCGAAGGTTTCGCCATCGGCCCGGCCTTTGCGCATTTCCCACCCGATATCGCCGGACGGGGCCGCGTGTTGCGGGCCGAGGAGATCGAAGGCGAGATCGACAGGTTCCGCACAGCCGTCGGCGCGGTCCAGGCCCGCATGGATCTTGCGTTGGCGCAGGACAGCCTGTCGGCTGGAGACCGCGGCATCGTCGCTGCGCTGCGCGATATCGCCGCCGACGACAGCCTGACTGGTGAGGCCGAGGGCCTGATCAGGGGCGGCAATGACGCGGTCTCCGCCGTCATCACCGCCGCCTCCACCATTGCCGCCGAATTCAGCGCGGTCGACGATCACTATCTCAACGCCCGGGCGGACGACGTTTATGCGGTCGGGCGGCAGATCTGCCTCGTGTTGCTGGGGCAGGACGATATCAGCCTCGAAAACATCCCCGAAGGCGCTATCCTGATCGCCGACGACATCGGTGCCTGGGATCTGGCACGCGCGCCGCTGAAGCGTATCGGCGGCGTGGTGTGCGGCCATGGCGGCGCCACTTCGCACATCGCCATCATCGCGCGCTCGCACGGCATTCCGGCAGTGCTCGGCCTCGGCGGCCAGGTCAATGCCTTGCGCACCGCGCGAGAGGTCGCACTCGATGGCAATACCGGCCATGTGATCATCGACCCCGACGCGGCGACCCGCGCCGATTTCGCCGGCCGCGTCGAAGCGGCGGCAAAGGAGCGCGCCGGACTGACCATCTTCAAGACGGTGACGCCGACGCTCGCCGACGGCAGGATCATTGAAGTCGCGGCCAATATCGGCTCACTTGAGGAAATCGAAGCGGCGCAAGAGGCTGGTGCCATGGGCATCGGCCTGTTCCGCACCGAGCTTTTGTTCATGCGCCATATGCATCTGCCCTCAGAAGACATGCAGGCCGAGACCTATGCGGCGCTGGCCAAGGCTTTTGCGCCTTATCCGGTCATTGTGCGCACGCTCGACATCGGCGGTGACAAGCCGATTGCCGGCATCGAATTTCCCGACGAGGAAAACCCCTTCCTCGGCTGGCGCGGCATCCGCATGTGTCTCGACCGGCCCGACATCTTCAAGCGCCAACTGCGGGCGCTGCTGCGGGCCGCCGTGCACGGCAACATCAAGGTGATGCTGCCGATGGTGTCCGACCTCTCGGAGGTCAGGCAGACGCGCGTGCTGGTAGACGAATGCACGGCCGAGCTGAAAGCCGAAGGCGTGCCGCACGCATCATTCGATCTCGGCGTCATGATCGAAACCCCGGCCGCCGTGCTGATCGCTCCGGCGCTGGCCAAGGAGGTCGCTTTCTTCTCGATCGGAACCAACGATCTGACCCAGTACATCATGGCCGCCGACCGGCTCAATCCGACCGTCGCCAAGCTCAACGATGTCACCAATCCAGCCGTCATGTCGGCGATCGAAATGACGGCAAAAGCCGGCGTCGCCGCCGGTATCATGGTCGGCATGTGCGGTGAGGCGGCCGGCCGTCCCGATCTCATTGCGACCTTCGTGAAGATGGGACTGACCGAACTCTCGATGAGCCCGGCTTCCATCCAGCGCGCCAAGAAAGCGATCATGGCCATGGCCGCTGAAGGCTAGCCCAGACCGGCTAATTACGGCAGATGGGCAAGCAAGGTGGCGAACACCGGTGTCAGTTCAGCGATCGGGTTTGCCTTGGCGCAGGCCTGAACGATGCGGTCGTGGCGAATATCCGCCGCCAATATCGCGATCTCCAGCATATCCGGCTCCGGCGCACCGTCGCTGCCGGTGGTCGCCAGGCCGCAGGCCAAAGCGAGCGGCGCCAGGCAGCTTATGTCGAGCGCCCGGCCGGTAATCGCGGCCGGCGTTTCCGGCACGGTCTCGGCAAAGCGGACCGGACGCTGGCTGAGGCACTCGACCAGCAGCGCCGAACAGATCCCCGCGATTGCCTGCAGTCCGGCGCCTGGCGTGGCCAAGGCGGCCAGGAGGTCGCCATGCCGCTTGCGCATCGTGGCATGGACGGCCGCGAAATCAGCTTCGTGGATGCGGGCATTGTCGATGTTCAGGCCGGCAAGCACCGCCTTGCTCAGATAATACATATCGCGCCGGAATAGGCGCTCGGCGCTCAACTGGCGGTCCTCGTTGCCGATCGGGAAATAGGTGCCGAGGCCCTTTACCGTCGTGCCGTCCACTTTGATCGGGCGCTCATGCGGGACGAAAGCTTCAGCGATCGACAACGCCTCGTCGACGGCACTGGCGGCATGGCTGAGCAGGCCTTCGATGCCCTTGCCCGGAAACGGCGGCAGATGGCTGGTTGCTTCGCGTAGGATGCTGGCATCGCCGCTGCCGTCATGGCGGCTCTGGCGGATGATTTCGCGGACTTCCCGCAGCCGATCCTTCAGATTGACGCGGACATCTTCGGAGATTTGTCGGAGCATCGCGGATCGCCTTGAAATTTGCTGCGGATAGCCGCCAACCGGGGCAGCCGCCACTCTCTACATTGTTCCTATCGATTGGTAGATCAATAGGCGATACTAGACCAGCATGCAGAATCGGCGGCAGCGCGCTCGTCCGTCGCCGCAGGGGGAGAGACAGACTTGGGCAGACGACGACAGGGCGAAAGCGAAGACGGTCGAGGCGAGGCAACCGAGCAGGTCGCCAGCGAAAGCCGAACGGATCGCCTCAGGATTCGCGCCGCCTGGATGTATTTCGTCGAACAGATGACGCAGAACGAGATCGCCGACGTGCTCGGCGTCGGTCGCGTCACCATCGTGCGCATGCTGGCGGATGCCCGGGCGCGCAACGAAGTGAAGATCACCATCGAGAGCGAATTGTCGGAAATTGTGCGGCTTGAGCGCGCGCTGGAGAAGACGTTCGGGCTGCAGCAGGCGCTGGTGGCGCCGCTTTCGGCACCCAATGCCGATCCGATACCGGCGATCAGCGCCAAGACCGGCAGTTTCCTGTCGGACACGATGAAGTCCGGCATGCGGGTCGGCGTCGGCTGGGGGCAGACGCTGTTCTCGAGCCTGCCCTTCATCAGCGCCAAGTCGCTCACCGATTTCAAGGTGATTTCGCTGCTTGGCGGTGTCGGCGTCGTGCGCCGGGTGAACCCAGCCGAGTTCGCCTGGCGCTTCGCTCAGATATTCCAGGGCGACGGCTATCTGATGCCGACACCAGCCGTCGTCGACAGCGTCGAGACCAAGATCGCACTGATCGAGCGCTGCGGCCTGCAGGAGATTTTCGAGATGGCCGACGTGCTCGATGCCGTTCTGCTGAGCGTCGGCGGGATTGCCTCGGCCACCACCTTCTCTCGGGGCGGCTTTCTCAAGGAGGCGGATCGGGAGGCCCTGCTTGCGCGAGGCGCCGTGGGTGACCTCCTGTTCCATTTCTTCGACCGCAACGGCGATCTGGTCGACCATCCGGTCAACAGCCACGTGATGTCGGTGGATGTCGACCGTCTGCGCAAGGCGCCGATCCGTATCCTCACCTCCGGTGGCGAGGAGAAAACCGAAGCGCTGCTCGGCGCCATGACCCTCATCGCCCCAACCATCCTGATCACCGACGAGGAGAGCGCGCGGCGCATGCTGGAGGCGGTCAGCGGAAGCTGAAACTGTCCGTGATGTAGTCCGGCCAGGCCTGCTGTTCGTCGAAAACAGCGGCGAGATCCGGTGTGTCCGCCAGTATTCCGCTCAGCACCAGCGCGGTGGCGATGCCGGCGCTGTTTCCCCCCGATATATCGTGTTCGACGCTGTCGCCGACACAGACCACGGTGCCAGGGTCCGGCTCGCCGGCCGTCTGGCCGATCTCTATGAAAGCCTGGGCGGCAGCGTTACCCGTATC
>NZ_RZTF01000403.1:0-5649 GCF_004023175.1 Mesorhizobium sp. M7A.F.Ca.MR.362.00.0.0 | reverse complement strand
GTTGCTGCACCGAATGGGTGGCATCGAAGATCACCGGCGCGCCGATCTCGGCCATGATGGGAAGAGCGCGCATGTCGGAGACCAGCGTGTTGTAGCCGAAGGAGGCGCCGCGCTCGGTGGTCAGCACATTGGCATTGCCGGATCCGGTGATCTTGGCGACCACGTTCTTCATGTCCCAGGGGGCGAGGAACTGCCCCTTCTTCACATTGATAACCTTGCCGGTCCTTGCGGCGGCGACCAGCATGTCGGTCTGGCGCGACAGGAAAGCCGGAATCTGCAGGACATCGACATGCGGCGCGACGATCGCGCACTGCTCCTCGGTGTGGACATCGGTCAGCACGGGGAGCGAAAGTTCCTTGCGCAGTTCGTCGAAGACGGGAAGGGCTGCGTCCATACCGGCACCGCGCGTCGCCGATAGCGAGGTGCGGTTGGCCTTGTCGTAGCTGGTCTTGTAGACGAGGCCTATGCCGAGCCTGCCGGTCAGTTCCTTCAGTGCGCCGGCCATGTCGAAGGCATGCTGGCGCGATTCAAACTGGCACGGGCCGGCGATCAGGGACAAAGCCGCCCTGTTGTCGAAGACGACATTGCCGACGGCTACAGACGAATTGGCCGCCATCGAATTGGACGCTTGCGGCTTGCTCATGGGATCTCCCGGAAGATAAAGGCCGCGCCCTGTCCGGGTGCACGCCGCACGACGATATCATTGCCCGCTATATCGTGTTGGACGGAATTGGCTGCAAGCAGCCTCGATGTCACATCGGCGTTCCGAACCGAAAAGACCACCGCTGCGAAGCGTAGATCTGTCGGCGCGCCGGCCGGCAGGCCGAAGCGCGCGGTGAAAGCCGCGCGGTCAAGCACGCTCAAATCCGCATTCGGCAAGGGAAAAATGCCGCCCTGCCCGTCGGCGGCCGGATCACCCACCGCCACGGAAATCAGCCCATGCTGCTTTCCGGGCGCATCGCTGACCGCCAAGATCTCGACAATTCCGGTCGCGCCGTTGGCGTGGGCCTGCAAAGCCGTGCGATCCACATCAGGCGCGTTGACCCGCTCGCAGGCAAACAGAAAGGCGTCCGTGGCCTCGGCTCCGGCCGCGAAGGCGAGCTTGAACGACGCGATGTCGCTTTTGCCGGCAGGGTCGGTGAAGGCGCGCGAAAAACCCAGCATGTCTCCCGCCGAGATGCCGGCATCGACATAGCGTGCATGGTCGGCATCGGCATTGCCCGTGCCCAGAACAATGGCGGAAAATCCCTCGTCGCCGTTGCTGTCGCGATAGGCGCGATCACGCGCGACGAAGACATTGCCGTCTGCGATAGCCTTTGCCGCCACCTGCTCGTCGCCGACCGCCAAAGGTTCGAGATAGGTGCCGTCGGCCAGGAAAACACAGCAGTTTTCCGTTCCGAACGGATGGATTCCGGTCGGGGCAACGACGAAGCCAAGCGCGGTGAGCCGGGCTCGCGCCACATCGAGGCTGTGCGTCGGCAGCACCAGATGATCGAGCGGATGGGTGCCTGCGGCTGCGGTTTTGGTCATGCAGGCGCGATGTGCATCATTCCGCAAAGCCGTTCAAGACTTGATCGCAATACCCGGCCAGTTCGCCCGTCAATTCACCGGACGTCGAAAGGCGCCCCTGGAGCAAGGTTCGATCAGCTCCCCGCGACGACATCGGCGGAATAGCGCAGTTCACGCATCGGTTTGACCTTGCTGGTGGTCTGCGCGTAGAGCGGGTGCGCCTTGTAGGCGGCCAGCGCGGCGTCATCGACGAACTCCGCATAGACGACCACGTCGACCTCATCCGACAGCGGATCCACCTTGGTGTTGAGCGTGACCTCGAACAGGCTGGAATGAGGAATGTCGCCGAGCGCCAGCAAGCCGGTGCGCACAGCCTCGACATCCTCTTTTCGCCGCGCGCTGAAGAAAACGATATGCCGGATCAACCCCGCCTCCTCGATCAAAGTGCCGGGGTCTTTTGTGACGGCAGGACGTTGGCGTCAATCGACAAGGATGTCGCGGCTGCTGCCACTGGAGTTAAGCTTTGCTGGTAACATATCGCACAACATGACTAAGCTCTCTCACAGCGGTGTCGAGATAGCGGCCCTGATTGTACATGCCATCCCAGATCAGGAAAAACGCGATGGCGGCAATGACGATTACATAACGCATGGCTAAATCTATCGCACACGGAATTCTGCGGCCATAGGCGTTTTTTTGACGCGCTGCGCCTTGGCTGTGCACAGGCATAGATGCCCGCCGGCGCGAGCAATCTGCTTGGCACAGCCCCGCTTGCAGCCTGCCCCTTGAAGTTTCCCCGCATGACGTGGAAGATTGTCGCACGGATTCACCGGGAAGCGCTGAAGCTCTGGTAGGGGGCGCGCACTTCATTCGAGCCCGCTCGCCGACGAACCGGCTGCGGCGGCGTTCGAAGCTGGCGAATGATCCAAGAGAACCGTGGTCCGGCAATTTGCGCCGGCACCGCGGAAATCCAGGGGCATGAGATGGCGCAAAAGGAACATTTTAGCGTAGCATTGAGCGACGCGGTCAGGCTCGATGAATTCAACTTCGCCGAGATCGTCAAAGGCCTTCCAGCGAAAGCGCGCATGGTGCTGTCGGCGGCAATGAACCTGCCTCGCGGTTCGCTCAGGGTGAGGCTGCCGGACGGCCGCGCCGTGCTCGTCGGCGGCAAGGGACCTGGCCCGGATGCCGAACTGGTGCTGAAGAATTGGCGCTTGCCCGGCCGCGCCTTTTCCGGCGGCACGATCGGCGTTGCCGAATCCTATATGGACGGCGATTGGGAAAGCCCTGATGTGACCAGCTTCCTGGAGCTGTTCGTGGTCAATTCGGTCATTGGCGAGCGTATCGCGGGCGGCACCAGCTGGCTGATCAACACCGTCCAGCGCATACGCCACTGGTTCAACCAGAACACGCGCACCGGTTCGAAACGCAATATCTCGGCGCATTACGACCTCGGCAACGCCTTCTACAAGGAATGGCTCGATCCGAGCATGACCTATTCTTCGGCGCTCTACACGACCGGTGCCAACGACCTGGAAGGCGCCCAGGCCGCCAAATATCGCGCTCTGGCGAAGGATACAGGGATCGGTCCGAAGGACCATGTGCTGGAAATCGGTTGCGGTTGGGGTGGCTTCGCCGAATTCGCGGCGCGCGAGATCGGCTGCCGCGTCACCGGGCTGACGATCAGCCGCGAGCAGCACGATTTTGCCACGGCTCGCATCGCCAGGGCTGGCCTTGCCGACAAGGTCGACATCAAGCTGCAGGATTATCGCGACGAAACCGGCACCTATGACCGCATCGCCTCGATCGAGATGTTCGAGGCGGTCGGCGAGAAATACTGGCCGGTGTTTTTCGGCAAGATGAAGGCCTGTCTAAGGCCTGGCGGCACCGCCGGCCTGCAGATCATCACCATCAACGAAGCCGCCTACGACACCTATCGCGCAAGGCCGGATTTCATCCAGCGCTACGTCTTCCCGGGCGGCATGCTGCCGACGCCGTCGATTCTGAAGGCGCTCGGCAAGGATCATGGCCTTGCCCATCTGCGCGAGCGCGTGTTTCCGGACGACTACGCGCGCACGCTTGCCGAGTGGCGCCACCGGTTCTGGGCGTCATGGGAAAAGATCGTCCCGCTCGGCTTCGACGACCGGTTCAAGAAGCTCTGGGAGTTCTACCTGCACTATTGCGAGGCTGGCTTCCGCGCCAGCTACATCGACGTGCGCCAGGTGGTCTACAAGGCGTAAGCCGACACGCTCTTGAACAGGCTATGTCGAGCATGATCGCGACATAGCCGCGTCGTCGCCGTCAAAAAGTCCGATCGCGAAGCAGAATGCCGCGCAGGACGGACGAATCGGAAATCACCTGATGCGCAGACGGACGATCTTCTTCGGCGTCATTGTTGTCGCTGCGGTGGGAATCTGGCTCAACAACACCTCCCTGTTGTCAAGCCGCCCCGCCGGCAGTCCGGAGATGCTTGCCCATCGCGGCCTTGCCCAGGACTACGCACGTGAAGGCATGACGGGTGAGACTTGCACGGCCAGTCGCATGTTGCCGCCGCGCCATGGCTACCTCGAAAACACAATTCCCTCGATGGAGGCCGCCTTCGCGCTGGGCGCTGACGCGCTCGAACTGGATGTTCACCCGACGACGGACGGCAAGTTCGCCGTCTTCCATGACTGGACGCTGGATTGCCGCACGGAAGGCAAGGGAGAAACGCGCAGCCATTCCATGGCCGAGTTGAAGACCCTCGATGTCGGCTATGGCTATACGGCGGATGGTGGCAAGACCTTTCCATTCCGCGGCAAGGGTATCGGCATGATGCCATCCCTGGATGAGGTTCTGACGCACTTCCCGGCCCGCCGCTTCAACATCAACGTCAAGAGCAACGATCCGGGCGAAGGCGAAAAGCTGGCCGCATGGCTTGCCACGCTGGCACCAGCCGAGCGCGGTTATCTGTCGGTCTATGGTGGCGACAAGCCGATCGCCGCCGTCAAGGCAGCACTGCCGGACATGCATACGCTAAGCCGCGCATCGCTGACGCAATGCATCCTGCGCTATGCCGCAATTGGCTGGACCGGCTACGTTCCGGATGCCTGCCGCAAAGGCACCTTGCTCATCCCCGTCAACATCGCGAAATGGATGTGGGGTTGGCCGAACCGGTTTCTCGATCGCATGCAAGGAGTCGATACAAGAGTCTATCTGCTCGGCCCTTATTCCGGCGGCGACTTTTCGCAAGGGCTCGACGATCCCGAACTGATCAAGCAACTGCCGGACGGCTATTCCGGCGGCATTTCCACGGATGCGCTGGATCTCGTCATGCCTGACATCAAGGAACGTTTCGGGTCGGATCAATCCACGCCGTAAGGGGCTTGGATCGAGCCGCCCCGCAGCCCACCCTTCAAAGCAGGATGCGGTATTTCGCGAAGCCTGCCTCGCCATCGCCCGCCGGCTCGATCTTCAGCGATTTCACCTGCGCGATGAAATCCTTGGCCTTGGCACCGGTTTCGAACACGGCGCTGGTTCCAGGCAGCGGCGCGAACGACCAGTTGTCGTCCGCCGACGGGTTGATTGTACCTTCGCTGACGATGTAGCGGACGATGCCATCGCGATTGGTGTCCGGCGCCTCGTAGATGATCTTCGAGGCATTGATGTCGGGGAAATTGCCGCCGCCGCCAGCCCGGTAATTGTTGGTCGCGATGACGAATTTCTGTTTAGGATCAATTGGTTTTCCATCGAAACTCAGGTCGACGATGCGATTGGCGCCAGCGTTGGCCAGCCCGCCCTTGGTATCGTATTTCGACGGCTGCGACAGATCGATCTTGTAGGTGACGCCGTCGATGACGTCGAAATTGTAGGACGGAAAATCAGTGTTGATGAGGGCCTGGTCGGCCTTATCAGGCTCGATCCGGTTGAAGATGCCGGCCGACATTTCCAGCCATTCCTTGACCTGCGCACCGGTGATTTCGACCGCACGCACGGTGTTGGGATAGAGGTAGAGGTCGGCAACATTCTTGATGGCGATATCGCCTGCCGGCACGTCGGTATAGTAGTCGGCGCCGTTGCGCCCGCCGGCCTTGAACGGCGCGGCCGCCGACAGCAGCGGCACATCCTTCCATTGCGTGTTCTTGAGGATATCCCTGAGGT
>NZ_RZTF01000402.1:2226-5664 GCF_004023175.1 Mesorhizobium sp. M7A.F.Ca.MR.362.00.0.0 | reverse complement strand
CATCGGCTTCTCCTTCCCGGTGGTGCCGAAAGGCCAGGCGCGCATCCGCACGCAGATGTCGGCGGCGCATTCCAGCGCCGACATCGACCGCGCGGTGGAGGCGTTTGCGGAGGTTGCAAGGGAGCTTTCGATCATATGACCGGCGGTCGCTAGGTACCTCGCCGCCAAACAGAGCTTCGGGCGAAAGAAAGGAACCCCATCAGCGTATCAGGGCTAGCTGCTTCGGCGCCCGAAGGGTGAGCAGTTGGGCCTTTCCTTCAGTGACCACGACTGTTTCCTCATGCAGGACGATTTTACCGGGCTCGTACTCCAAGGCAGGCTCAATGCAGAGCACCATGCCCGGTTGCAACACTGTCTTGTCTTCCAGTCGAATGGACGGCGGTTCGGTCAGCCGCAGCCCAAGTCCGTGTCCCATGCGTCCGTTGCTGTTGAGGTCCGCCCCACCGGAAGAGAGCGCCTTTGCCATCTGTTCAAACACATATCCGGCTGTAACCCCTGCTGTCACCGCATGAAGACCAATCTCGTGCGCTTCCCACACCTTCTCGTGGGCATACCGTAGGGCATCTGTAGCGCTTCCAACCTGGTAGTTACGATCGTAGTCGCAGAAATACCCGTCGTAGGTCGTCCCAGTGTCAATGAAGAGCAGGTCGCCATCAGCGATTGGCCGGTCCCTAGGCCCCCCCGTGATCTCGAAAGGCCCGCCGACGTCGGATCTACAAATGAGAGTCGGGATAGCGCCGGCGCCGCCCATATTGAGGCGACCGCGGAACTCCCGAAGGATCGTACGTTCAGTATCGCCGATTCTAACGAAATCTGGCACTTGAGCGTATACGGCACCCGCGATGTCGACAGCTTTTTTGATTTTGCCGACCTCGGCCGCGCTCTTGATCATGCGCAGTTGCCAAATGAGGCTCGCGCCATCAACAATCTCGACGCTTTTCAGATCACTGATGATCACATTCAATTGCGTTACCGGCATCCCCAGTCGCAGTTCGAAACCAAGCTCAGCTCCGACTCGCCCGTGTCGCCGGAGCAGATCGGATATCGCAGCGACAACGAGAGATGTGCCTTCGTCCTCGGGACGAGGCGAAGGCCAGGATCTGATTTCCGTGATCCACGTCTTCTCGATGATAGCCCTTCCAATTTCGGGAATGATCGCAAGGGGCGCCCCGATAGCAGGCACTAATACAAACCAAGGTCGGGTGTAACTCTCCCAGAATGTGGAATCGACACCGATGAAGTACCGGATATTGTCCATCGAAGTGAGCAACAAGCCGTCCAGGCGATGTTGACCCATCAACCGCTGAGCCCTGGCGACACGCTCTTCGAACTCAGACGGCTCAAATCCGTAGGAGGCTTGCTGATCCATTCGATAATCCTGTCTATCCAAACGTTCTGGACCCTGGCGGCTGCATCTGCCCACCATCCTAATGGCGCTCAGCGCACGAAAGATGCCAAAATCGCGCCGGCGGCGCAGACGCTATTTCAAATGTGCCTGATCGCTCGCCAGATTTGCGTCTCTCGCCCGACGAGCGCGAGGCGCTTCGAGTGGGTAGCCTCAATCAGGCCGCCTGAGCATTCAAACCGCCTATCTCGATTGCTTCCACGGCCACTGCTTCATCGTTGTCAGATGTATCTCCGGTAATCCCTACCGCACCAAGCAACCGACCGGCCTGGTCTCGCACTAGGACGCCCCCGGGGACGGGAACAATCTTGCCGCCTGATATAGCGGTCAGGCCGGCTACAAAGTGAGGTCGGTCGGCTGATGCTTTGTCGAGCCAGCGCGAACCGCAACCGACGGCCAAAGCTCCATAAGCCTTGCCGAATGCAATTTCAAAGCGGAGCATTGAAGCCCTGTCCTGCTTCTGAAACGCGACCAAGTGGCCGCCAGCATCCAGGACCGCAACGCTCAATGGCTTAAGACCCTTCCCGCTTGCTGTAGAGCAAGCCCGATTAATGATGGAATTGGCAACTTCCAATGTCAGCTTGGTCATATTGGATTTTCCTTGAGCTTGTTAGCTGGGCGTCTTCTATGCCGCCATACGAGCATCGACCGGAAGATCGGCAGCCACAACCGTGGCCAGCATGGCCGATGTTGCAGCAGAAAGCGTCCACCCTAGATGCCCGTGTCCCGTATTGTAGAAGACACCCGGAACCCGGCCTTTGCCGACCCGGGGCATCATGTTCGGCATCATGGGTCGCAGCCCTGCCCACGGCACAACGTGTTCAGTTACCACTTTCGGGAACATCATCCGCGTCCAGTCGACCAAAGGTCTGATGCGATCTTCACGGATGTCGAAATTGACGCCGTTGAACTCTGCGGTACCTGCCACGCGCAGGCGCGCTGCGCCGAGGCGGCTGGTCACGATTTTTGCGCGGTCGTCCAGAATACTTACCCAAGGCGCCGAGGAATCTGCCGTAGACCCCTCCAACTCCACCGTAATTGAATAGCCTTTCACCGGATATTGATGCGATCCCCGAACATCGCAGCGATATCGCGGCTATTTGTTCCCGCACACACTACAATGCCATCGGCCACCAGCGTCAGATCGGCGCCATCAGTTTTGCAAACGAGGTTAAAGCGATCCCGGCGTTCAATCCGGATCACCGCAGCGTCATAGATGAATTGGGCGCCGCGCTTTGTGCAGGCCTTCTCCAAACCCGCGCAATATTTGTGGATGTCGCCGGTCGAATCCGACGGGGTGTAAAACCCTCCATAAAAATTGCCATGCAAGGCGGGTTCAATCCCGGCAAATTCGCCGGGCGTCACCGATCGCCGGTCGAGGCCGCCCTCGTTCAGCATCTCATTCACTTTCAATGCATGGTCGAAGCCGGCTTTATCCCAGTAAACATGCAGGATACCGCGACGGACGTGATCAAAGTCGATGCCTTCACGGTCAGCGATCTCGAAGAGGTACTTACGGGCCGCGATAGCCAGGCGGGTCGTTTCAATCGTGTTCTCGCGATATTGCGAAATATTGGATACGAATTCCAGCAGCCAGCTGTACTTGTGCCACGACGGGGTAGGGTTCATGAGGAGCGGTGCATCCCGCCGAAGCATCCACTTGATGCCCTTGAGGACGGTCGACCAGTGATTCCAGACTTCGGCATTGCTCGCGGACAGCTGGCCGCCGTTGGCGAACGACGTTTCCATCGCGGCATAGCGGCGCCGCTCAACCACAGTGACGTCGTAGCCTTGCTCCAACAAAGCATAGGCCGTGGACACACCGGCAATTCCGGCGCCAATTACAATGATTTTGGGCATTCTAAACTCCGAACAGTACAATGGGGTGCGAGACTGGCCCGCGGCGAATCCCCAAATCTGTCTCGGGTACCTGAGAGCTTAACCGGACTTGCCGGCTTTCCCTTCGGTGGACGCTCGAGGCGTCTCTCTCCAGATCGTTCGGCGGTGCGGTCACTTTTGCCTGAGAGTTTCCT
>NZ_RZTF01000402.1:0-2217 GCF_004023175.1 Mesorhizobium sp. M7A.F.Ca.MR.362.00.0.0 | reverse complement strand
GCCGTCGGCGTCGGCAGATGCCGATCTCTCCCGTCCAGCCTTTGAACACTACCAGCTATACGGTCATAGAGCATACCATTGGTCGCCATTTCGATATGCGCTCCTTCGGCGCCACCGTGGCTTCTAATCGCCTCCAACACGCCCACGGGCAAATAGGCCTCTGTGCCGTCTGAAGCTTTGACGAACCCAAACCCCTTGCTTGCGTTGAACCCCTTCACCTGGGCGTCGACTGGTGCCGCGACCGCGGGCGGTGGCCGCTGAAAGAAGCTGGGCACGATAAACTTTTCCGGAAAAGAAAACGGCTCGTCGTCATCTCGATGCCGACGCGGCTTGGGATGGTCTTTGTACCTGCTCATGTTCTCTCGGCTGGCGTGGGAGGGAGGCGTTGACCCCTATGAATAAGGTGGGACGGCTGGCTGATTCGCATCCATCGCCACATTTGTCGCGCCGTAATTGCCGCCCCCTTGCCCACGCCATTCGCGCGCGGCATGCTTGCCACATGCTCGACCCTTTCGCTCCCGACAGCTACATCGTGCGCGGGGAGGCCCACATTATCGGAATTGAACCGAGGATTAGCCGCACCCTCGAGCTGCCGATGGCGCTCAACCGTGCCCAACTCCACGAGGTGCTCCAGGCCTCCTTTGGTTGGACCGATAGCCATTTGCACCAGTTCAACATCGGCGGCATCATCTATGGCGCGCCGGAATTCGACGACGACGGCTTCACCGCCAATCGTATCTTCGAGGCGGATGGTCGATTTCGTTTTTTCCTGCGATCCCGACGAGCAGCCCATCACGATCCTCTATGAGTACGACTTCGGCGACAACTGGCGCCATCTGCTCCGTCTGGAACGCCTTCCGCGCGAGGCAGGCGTCAATTATCCTCGCTGCATTGCAGCTGGCCGGTCAAGGCCGCCAGAGGACGTCGGCGGCCCGCACGGCTATGCCGAGTTCCTCGAAGCATGGCGCGACAGCGGTCACGAAGAGCATAATGCCATGCGCCGGTGGGCCGGCCGCAAATTTCATCCCGAAAACTGCGACCTCGACGCCATAAACAACGCGATCGCCAAGGCAGTGCGCGCCGCACGAGGAAACTACCGCTTCCGCCGCCAACCCAGGGCAGAGTTGTCCGCACACGACAGAAACCGTTTCAAGCTCAAACCGGCCAACAAAATGTAAGGCGGCATGGCAAGCGAATAGTGACCACAGTTCAATGCCAAAATAGTTAGCCTGGCTCCGGCGTTCTCCAGCCTCTGCATGAACCTCGCCGAGAGCGCCGGCAATACCACTTTGTCTCTCTTGGCGAACACGACGTGAAGATCGAGATCAGGCCGTGCCAGACTATGTGCGTAATTCTCTAAGTTAAGTGGGCCCCAGGCCCTTCTGAGATCGGTCAGCTCAATCTCAGGCTCAAGGCTATCGCGTATCGATCGTGTCGCGCGGCCCGTCCAGACCATATCCGCTAGACTCCCCGCCGTCAGAAACAACGAGGCTTTTGACACAGACAAGTCGTGTGCCGCGACTACGGCCGCAACCCAGGAACCTAAGCTCATTCCGAGAACCGAAATCTCACGATAGCCTTCGCTTTTCAGCCAACGTATGAGTTTTCGCCCATCCAACACTGCCTGCCTAACAGATTGGATCGTTCGACCGAGATTAGGGCTAAGCATATAGTCGGCGTGCACGGAGCCGGGACGGCTGCGTTCGAAGTGATAAGGCATAGCAATCTCGACAACCGTGATGCCACTCTGCGAGAAAAAGTTGGCAATCTGACGATTCCGGGCGCTTGCATTCCAATGGTGAAAAATCACCATCGCCTGATTGAACGACCCGCTTTCTGTGATTTTCGCCGGGACGACATTGTTCTGTTCGATATCAGTAAAAATGTCCGATGGAAATTTGAGCCACCCATCTAGTCTTTCAAAACCCTGATCACTCACACTCGGCTCATCGAAAAAGGCTGGATCAGCCACGGCTTGGTCCGCAAGGGCACAGAACCCCTCGATACTTGTTATCTTCTTCGCACCTGGAAAGGCGCGTTCCGCGTCAAGGACGAAATCCGTTGTTTTTTTCCCTTCCTCACCGCGTCGCGCCCGCCGCTCATCCCAACGATCAAGCCAGCTATGATACACTCTGATTGTTTCCTAACTCACTTGCTCGCCATCGACCAAACCCTGGATCAACCAGGCTGTATATCGCGAGCAGCACTCCAATGCCT
>NZ_RZTF01000401.1:0-5688 GCF_004023175.1 Mesorhizobium sp. M7A.F.Ca.MR.362.00.0.0 | reverse complement strand
CGCTCCAACGCTGACGACCCCCTCTCCCCGTTCTTCACGGGGAGAGGGTAAGGGTGAGGGGCAGCGCCGGCCTGAAACGATTGCCGCCAGCAGCCGGATTGCGTCAGGCCAGGTCGATGGTCCGTCCCAGTGCGATGCTCTGTTCGGCGGCCAGCACGATGCGCAGGCTGTTGACCGCCGCATCCATCTGCTCGGTCAAATCGAGATCCTCGCGGATGGCGCGCAGGAAGAAGGCCTGCTCGCGGTCGCAGAGCTCCTGATGGCCGGGCTCGTCCTCCATGCTGACGATCTCGTCGGGCTTCGAGAAATTCTTGTCGCCGTCGACCGCGGCATAGTGGATCTTCAGGGCATCGGTCTTGGTGTGGCGGTCGATGTCGGCGGAACTCGAAACCTCTGCAAGTTCGGCAGCATTGCTTGCCTGCTGGCCGGCGACGATCGACACCGCGCCCTTGGGGCCGACCACGTCCTTCACGAAATAGGCCGTTTCGCTCATCATTGGGCCCCAGCCCGCCTCGTACCAGCCGACCGAGCCGTCATCGAAGGTGACGTGCAGGTGGCCGTAATTCTGCTTGTCGGCCTCCGCCCAGAGCTTGGCGCCGATGCCATGCACGCGCACCGGCTTGGCGCCGGTCAGCTGGCACATGACGTCGACATAGTGGACGCCGCAATCGACGATCGGGATCAGCGAATCGATCAGGTTCTTGTGCCAGTGCCAGGCGCTGCCGCTGCTCTGCTGGTTGAGGTTGAGCCGCATCACCAGCGGCTTGCCAAGCGTCTTCCCGACCTCGATGAACTTGATCCATGACGGGTGGACGCGCAGGATATAGCCGAGCACCAGCTTGCGGTTCTTCGCCCGCGCCGCCGCGACAACCTTTTCGGCATCCTCATTGTTGGTGGCGAGCGGCTTTTCCATGAACACATGGCAGTTGGCGGCGATTGCCTTCAGCGCATATTCGGCGTGGGTGTTCGGCCAGCTGTTGATCGACACCGCGTCCGGTTTTGTTTCCTTCAGCGCCTGGTCGAAATCCTCGTAGAGTGGGTAGCCGGCTAACTCTCCCGGAATCTTCGTGTTGCTCTTGATCGAGCGGCTCATAATGCCGACGATCTCGAAACCGTCGAGCCGGTGATACGCGCTGGCATGCGACGCACCCATATTGCCGAGACCCACCACCAGCACTTTTACTCTGTCGGACACCGCTGCCTCCCAAATTCTTGATTGAATCTTGGGCGGCGCTGTTGCCGTCGCCCGCATGTTTATCCAGGACAATCACCTTAGGTTGGCGCCGCCCCTCATTGCCCTGCCGGGCATTTCTCCCCGTATAGTGACGGGGAGAAAGGGCTGGCCGCAATGTTGGCGATTGGCGAAATCATCAACGACAGCGTCCCCTCGCCCCGTTTACGGGGAGAGGATGCCGGCAGGCAGGTGAGGGGCGGCGCTGACCTGGACATTGTCAGCCCTACTTCACCGCCGAATCGAACAGATGCGCCTTGATCTTCTCGACATCGAGCGCGGCAAAACCTTCCGACAGCTTGACGCCGTCGGCATCGGCCTTGACCTTGGCCTTGTCGAAATCATTGGCCGGGCCGATCAAATCGTTGGTGCAGACATCCTCGGCCTTCACCGGAGCGGTGATCTGGCCGATCTTGTGGATCTCGTCGAAGAAGCCCTGCCAGCTCGCCATGTCGTGCGAGCCCCAGCCGCCGCGTTTGTCCATGTCGCCGCGGAAGACGTTGATCTGCTGCAGGATCGAGGTGGTGCCAAGCTCCGGCCCGAGATTCTTGGCCAGCGTCGGGAACTGCTCGAACACCGCTTCGACCGCCGCGCGGGGATTCTGGTAGCCGAATTCGAGGCCCATCGCCCAGCCGCGCAGGTACTTTTCCAGCAACGCCTTCTTGTCGGCGTCCTCCAGATCGGCGGCGCGCACGACGAAAGTATTGGCCGGCAGCTTTGAGTTCTGCACGCCGAGCCAGTATTCGAAGTCGAGCCCCTTGGCGATCCATTCGGCGCGTAGGCCTTCCCACGACAGGGCAGCGTCGCCCTGGCCGCCGGCAAGAGCCGTGCCCCATGTCGGCCAGCCGGCTTCGACATATTTGACCTTCTTGATGTCGACGCCTTGCGCGGCCAGCAGCGGGTCGGTGATCGACTGCCAGGCGGCGGAGCCGAGCAGGATGGTCTTGCCTTCCAGCTTCTTCAGGTCGTTCGATCCTTCGCCCTTGCGGAAGGCGATGCTGAACGTGTCGCGGGCGCCCATATGGAATACCGACTTCAGCTTCATGCCGTTCTGGATGGCGAAGGAGAACACGCCGGGCGACGGGAAACCCATATCGGCCTGGCCGACATCGACGAACTTCACCGTCGCGGTGCCGTCCGACGGCCCCGGCTGCATGTCGGTGTCCAGCCCGTCGAAATAGCCGGCCTTCTTGGCCGCCCAGTAGGGATAGTCGTCGAGCACTTCGAGCGTGCCGCGCGGCGAGATCCAGGTGAATTTTCCGTAGGGTTCGGCGCTAGCCTTCAGCCCGGTGGCGCCAAGCGCCGTCGCGGTCACTAGCCCGGCGCCGGTCACCTGCAGGAAAGTGCGGCGGCTGATCCCCGCCGGGTTGATCGAGTTCTCTTTGATCATGGCATTCCCCTTTTTTGTTTGATGTCAGTCTCTTGCCGCCCGCCTCCCGGGCGTCGTCTGTGCCTTTGTGTTCAAGCCTCCCAGCTCGCCCATTTCTTGCCGATCAGGAAGAACAGCACGTAGATCAGGATGCCGAGCGTCGACAGGATCAGCACCACCGCGAAGAACTGCGGCATCTGGATCATCGACGAATAAGTGGTCAGCCGGTTGCCGAGGCCGAAACCGCCGCCGACCATTTCGGCGCCTACTGCTGTCAGCAGGCCGAAGATGGCACCGATCATCAGCCCGACCAGGATCATCGGCAGCGCCATCGGCGCGCGGATCTTCCAGAAGATCTGCAAGGTGCTGGCGCCATAGGAGCGCGCCAGCGCGATCTTGGCGCTGTCGACGCGGCGAAAGCCGGTGGCGGCATTGATCATCACCATCGGCCCGGCGGCCAGCGCCACCGCGATGATGCGCGGCGTGTAGCCGAAGCCGAAGCGCAGGATCAGAAGCGGCACCAGTGCCAGCATCGGCGTGGTGACCAGTAGCAGGATGTAGGGCGCGACGATCTTCTCGGCGAACGGAAACTGGGTGATGACGGCGGCCAGCACCAGGCCGACGATGGCGCCGATGGTGAAGCCGGACACCAGCTCGACCAGCGTGTAGCCGAGATGCGGCGCGATCAGCGGGAACTCGTCGAACAGCGCATAGGCGATCGAGCTCGGCGGCGGCATGATGTAGAGCGGCACGTGGAACAGCCGCAGCGCCAGTTCGATGCCGCCGATGATGATCACCGCCACGGCAAGAATGGCCGCCACCTCCTTGCCCGACTTGATGCCGGGGCCGCTGGCGAAGGCCGACAGATTGGTCAGGCTGACCTCGTGGCCGTCGGCAGACTTGGATTTGGAGAATTCCGGAATGGCGTCGCCTCCGCTCACGGCCTGATCCTCACGATCTCGGCGCTCGGGCGCTCCGGCGCTTTTGGCCGCGTGCGTTCGCCGACAATGTCCATCTTGATACGGTTGGTGAGGTCGAAGACCTCTTTCGTCGCCATGATCTCCAGCGAGCGTGGCCGCGCAAACGGCACGCGATATTCCTTGGCGACGCGGCCCGGCCGGGCGCTCAGCACCACGACCCGGTCGGAGAGGAAGATCGCTTCCTCGATCGAGTGGGTGATGAAGACGATGGTTGTCTTGGTGTCGAGCCAGATCTCCTCGACCAGCCGGTTCATCTCCTCGCGGGTGAAGCTGTCGAGCGCGCCGAACGGCTCGTCCATCAAAAGCACCGAGGGCTTCAGCGCCAGCGCCCGCACGATCGCCGCGCGCTGCTGCATGCCGCCGGAAAGCTCGCGCGGAAACTTGCCGCCGAAGCCGTCGAGACCGACACGGTTCAGCAGATGCGCGATCCACGCCCGGTCCGGCTTCTCGCCCTTGATCTCGAAGGGAAAGCGGATGTTGGCATCGAGATTGCGCCACGGCAGGAGGTTCGCTTCCTGGAAAACGATGCCGATATCGGGATGCGGACCGGTGATGGCCTTGCCATCGAGCCGGATCTCGCCGCTGGTCAGGCTGTGCAGGCCCGACATCGACCATAAGAGCGTGGTCTTGCCGCAGCCGGAAGGGCCGACGATCGAGACGATTTCATTGGCGCTGACATCTAGGCTGCAGCGGTCCAGCGCCAGCAGGTCGCCGGAGGCCGTGTGATAGATCTTGGTCGCTGCCTGCACGCCAAGCTTCGGCTTTTTTGCATCGCCCGTATTCATCTGCCCCCCGGGAAGATTGCGCGATGATCCATTGGCTCATCCCCAGCGAAAATCAGTCTGTAACTATCCTACTTTCCTGTCAAGCACCGACGATGGCCACCGTATCAGGAAAATCGATTAGTATGCCTATCTGATTGTTTTAATATCGGTTTTGCGGCCTTGAAATGCATGTTGCTTTCCTACATACTTCGGAACTGACACGGATCGGAGAGGACCGGAGGAAGGTGATCTTTACCCTACGACACGCTGCGGTTGCGATGCGGTCGGGCGCGTGGAGCCAGGGCGTGCAAACATGCTAAGACGGCAGCCTCGCAACCCAGGGAAAGACCAGGACCCCATGAACGAAGCTGGCAGCCAGGACGAGCCTGTTCCAGGCCCCGATACCGAGGGGCGCGATCCTGTCCGGCGCATTCCCGACATCATCTCGCTGGTCAAGGATTCCTACAGCGAATTGCGCCCGGCCGAACGGCGTGTCGCCGATGTCGTGCTCGACGACGTCAAATATGCCGTCGACGCCTCCAACGCCGCCCTTGCCCAGCGCGCCGGGGTCAGCGAACCGACGGTGACCCGGTTCTGCCGCGCCATCGGCTGCGAGGGCGTGCGCGACTTCAAGCTGAAGCTGGCGCAGAGCCTCGTCGTCGGTGCGCTCTATCTGGCCAAGTCGCCCTCCGTCAGCAATGACAATGGCATGCCGTTCTGGAACGCCGTATTCGGCGAGGCGCGCCGGGCGCTGCAGGAGGCCGAGCGGCAGCTCGACCCGGCGCAGCTGCAGAAAGCCGCCGATCTGATCGCCAAGGCGCGCCAGGTCACCGTGTTCGGCCTCGGCGGCAGCTCCTCGGCGCTGGCGCAGGAAACCCAATACCGGCTGTTCCGCTACGGCATCACCGTCAGCGCCCAGTGCGACCCCTATCTGATGCGCATGACCGCCTCGACGCTCAAGCCGGGCGATCTGGTGATCGCCATTTCGGCGACCGGACGCACCCGCGAGGTGATCGAGGCCGTCGAGCTCGCCAAGCACTACCGCGCCAACGCCATCGCCGTAACCGCGCCCGACACCGAACTCGCCCGCGCCTGCGACGTCAGGTTGACGGTGGCGGTCCCGGAATATCCCGACACGCTGAAGCCGACGGCCTCGCGCTTCGCCTTCCTGGCGGCGATCGACCTTCTGGCGGTGGCCTCGGCCTACAAGCTCGACGGTTCGGCCCGCGAGACCGTGCGCCGCATCAAATACAACGCCCAGATCCACCGCACCGGCAAGGAGATGGAGCCGCTCGGAGACTAGCTCCCTTCTCCCCGTTCACGGGGAGAAGGTGCCGGCAGGCG
>NZ_RZTF01000003.1:34139-68641 GCF_004023175.1 Mesorhizobium sp. M7A.F.Ca.MR.362.00.0.0 | reverse complement strand
GTTGAACACGCCCGGCTTATCGATCGGGATGACCCGTCCCTCGATCTTGTCTGCGAGCCCGCCAAAGAAGCGGAACCATTGCGGGATGTATTTGCACTGCATCCGCATTTCATTGATCAGCTTGCCGTTGTCGCGGGTTTCGAGAACGGCCAGGTTTTCGGCCTCCTCCGCCACGAGGTCGGCAAAGCGCGTCATGATCTGCCCACGCGCGCTTGGGATCATCGTCCGCCACTCGCCGCGAAACGCGGCCGCTGCTGCCTGCACGGCCGCATCGACATCGGCTACGCCAGCGCGCGGAACAAGCGCCCAGGCCTTGCCGGTGAAGGGATCGAAGGATTCGAAAAAATCGCCCGACTGCGCGGCGGCCGCGCGGCCGCCGATCAGCATCGAGAGCTTTTCCGTGGCCAGCGGCGGACGGGTTGTCATGCTCCGACTTCCTGCATGGCTTCGCGCGCCACCCGGAAGGAATCGACGCCTGCGGGCACGCCGGCATAGATCACGACCTGTAGAAGGACTTCGCGGATCTCGTCTTTGGTCACGCCGTTGGTCAGCGCGCCCTTCACATGCATCTTCAGTTCGTGCGGACGATTGAGCGCGGAAAGCATGGCGAGGTTCAGCATGCTGCGGGTCTTCTTGTCGAGCGTGTCACGGCCCCAGACAGCGCCCCAGCAATATTCCGTCACGAGTTCCTGCAGCGGACGATTGAAATCGTCGGCGCTGGCGAAGGATTTCTCGACGAATTCGGCGCCCAGAACCGATTTGCGGATTTCAAAACCCTTGTCGAACACGTCTTTGCCCATTGGATGGTCCTTTCCAGTTGCTTGGGAGATCAAAGGCCGGGTGTCGGCCGATATTTGCGGCCCCGCGCGATGACGTGGCCGAGCGAGCCGTTGGTCAGGTAGATCTGCGTCGCCTTGGAATCGTAGGGGACGTTCTCCTGGCCGGGATAGCCGATCAGTTCGCGCACGCGCGGGCTCATGTAGTAGGTGGCAATGGCAATCGTGGTGATCGCCGAGAAGGCTTCGCCATCCTCCTTGTTGAGGCTTTCCAGACGAGCCTCGGCGCCGTTGGCCGGACCGACCGCGATGCCGCGCGCAAAGCCCGGCTTCAGATCAACACGAAAATCCAGCGACTTCTCGACATCGGCGTAGCGGCAGACGTCGCTGAACTTCGGCATCTTGCCATGCGCGGGGATCAGGAAGTCTGCGAGCGCGAAGAAGGTGTTTTCGTTCGACATGTCAGGCCACCTTCTGGTTGCGGCGCTCGGCGATCATGCGGCGCGTGTTGCGCAGCGCGACGGCCATGATGGTCGCCGTCGGGTTGGTAGCGCCCGAGGTCGGGAAGGTCGACGCATCCATGACATAGAGGTTCGGCACGTCGTGGCAGGCGCCCCATTGATCGACGACCGAGCGCTTCGGGTCGTCGCCCATGACGGTGGTGCCTATGAGATGCCAACCGGATTCACGCACCGGCGTCGAAACCAGCGTCTCGATGGCGCCGGCGGCGCGCACCGATTCCAGGCAGCGGTCGATGTTGAACTTCAGCAGCCGGTTGGAATTCTCGTTGACCTTGTAGACGATCTGCGGCGCCGGCAGCCCATCGGAATCCACCAGATCCTTCGACAGCACCACCTGGTTGCTCTCCTCCGGAAGATCCTCGCCGACAATGCCCCAGATCAGCGAGTGGCCGAAGCGGCGCGCTACATTTTCATGCAGGTTGGCGCCCCAGAAATCCTGGAACCGGCCGCTTTCGGCGACATAGACCTTGGACCCGGTCGCGCCGGATACACCGACCGGTCCGCCCGACGGCATGCAGTTCCATTTCGAGCCGCGTACAAAGCCGCGCCTTTCGTCGGTCTCGTAGAATTCCAGCGAATAGACCTGCTGGCCGAAGGGACCGCGCCAGGAATCCAGCGGATCCTGGTAAGAGGCCAGTACGCTTGCAAAGGGATGCATCATCAGCCGCTTGCCGACCATGCCCGACGAGTTGGCAAGGCCGTCCGGTTTCCCGGCTCCTCCCGACATCAGCAGCAGCCGTGGCGTGCCGACGCCATTGGCGCACAGGATGACCACCTTGGCGCGCTGGCGCCGGTCGCGACCGTTTGCATCGACATAGACGACACCGGTCGCCAGCCCCTGGTCGTTGGTCTCGATTTCTTTCACGCGTGCACGGGTGACGAGCCGCGCGCCGGCCTTCAGGGCCAGTGGCCAATGCGACCGGTCGGTCGTCGATTTCGCGCCCTCCGGACAGCCCGTCAGACAGGTTCCGCGACGCACACAGGGATTGAGTTCGCCGAACTTCTCCGACGGGATGGCGTTGCTGCCGGGCCACCAGTGCCAGCCCATCTTCTCCATACCCAGCGCACCGCGCTGGCCGACGGAGCCCATGGGGAGCGCCGGAAAGGGATAGGCGCCGCGCGGCGGGTAGGCCGGATCGCCGGCTAGACCGGAAACGCCCACTTCGCGTTCGATCTCGAGCTGGTAGGGCAACAGGTCTTCGTAGGTGAACGGCCAGTCCTCGGCCACGCCATCCATCGAGCGCACGCGGAAGTCGGACGGCAGGAAATGCATCCATTGCGCGCCGTAGAGGGTCGCGCTGCCACCGACGCCGGCAAACATCAACGGGTTGATATCCGTCGTCGACGTGTCGACGGGATAGTCGTTGGGATTGTCGCGGACGTTGGGATTGGGATGCCAGAGCTTGGTGCTGACAAGCTCGTGTTCCGGACGCGCGCCGGCATAGGCGGCATAGTCCGGCCATTCGCCCTGCTCGAGCACGACGACGGAAATGCCGGCGCGCGCCAGATGAAGTGCGGCGACCGAGCCGGATGGGCCGGCCCCGACGATCACGACATCCACTTCCTCGTCGCGCCTTGCCCGTGCATTGCGATCCGCCAGAACTTCAACGGTCATTTTCTTCCTCCCTTGGGGTCCAATGGCAGCATCGGGTCAGGCGAGCCGCGTCCGGTAAAACGCCGCCGCGCCGATGATGATGACACCCTTGATGATGAGCTGCATCTCGATCGGAAATCCGAGCAGCAGCACGAGATTGTTGATCACCACCAGAACGGCCACGCCAAGCAGCGCCGCAAAGATGTTGCCGCGCCCACCGGTAAGCGCGACCCCGCCCATCACGGCGGCAACGATGGAGTCCAGTTCGTAGCCTTGGCCAACCCAGTTCGAAACGGTGCCGACATAACCGAGCAGGAACAGTCCGCCTATTCCCGCGCAGACCGAGCAGATGACGTAGCAGAGGATGACCACGCGATCGGGCGCGACGCCGTTGAGGAACGCGGCCTTCGGATTGCTTCCGACCATGAAAATCTCACGGCCGAGGCGTGACCGGTGCAGCACGATGCCGAACGCAATTGCCAGAAATGCCAGGGTGATCAGATTGACGGGCACGCCAAAAATCCGTCCGGAGGCCAGAAAGCCCATGCCCGGCGGCAAGGTGCTGATCGGCGCGCCGCCAGTATAGGCGAAACGAATGCCTTGCAGGATGATCATCATCGCCAGCGTTGCGAGAAACGGGCTGACATTGCGTTTGGCGACGAGCCAGCCGTTCACCAGACCCACCGCGGCCGACAGGGCGATCGCGGCGATGAAGATCATCGGAATCGCCTCATTGGTCGTGGCTTTGAAAGCGGTCGCCAGCACGGCCACCGTTGCCATCAGCGAGGCCACGGAGAGGTCCAATCCGCGCACCAGGATGACAAAAGTCTGGCCGACGACGACCATGCCAAGCGGTGCCGCGATCGTCAGCACATTGACCAGGTTGGCCGGCCGCAGAAAGGTTGGTGAAGCGAGAGCCGCAACGGTCATCAGCACGGCCAGGAAGATCATCAGCCCGTAGCGCTCGAAGACTGAGGCCAGGGACATGCCTTGCGATCGCGGCATCGGGGTATCAAGAGGCGCCATCACTATCTCCGCCTTGTGGTGTGGATGCCGACCGCGATGATGATGATGAGACCTTGGATGACCCACTGATAGTAGGACGAGACATTGACGAAGTTCAGCAGGCTGTTGAGCATGGTGACGAGCAGCACGCCGAGGAAAGTACCGAGCACGCCGCCTCTGCCGCCGGCCAGAATGGTGCCTCCGACCACGACTGGCGTGACCGACTGCAGCGTCAGCGCGGCGCCGATGCGCGGGTCGCCAACGCCGGTGCGGGCGGTCAGGAAAATCGCCGCTATGCCGGCGCACAGGCCCGACAGCGCGTAGGCAAGCACCACGATACGATCGACCGGCAACCCATTCAGCCGCGCCGCTTCCCGATCGCCGCCGACGAAGTAGATGCTGCGGCCCGTGCGCGTGCGCTGCAGCCAAAGCCCGGCGAGCGCGAAAATCACCACGAGCACGATGGCGCTGAACGGAATACCGCCGACCTTTGCATAGGCAATATCCGCGAAGGCGCGCGGTACGGAGCCGCCGGGCTCCTTGCGGTACATCAGCGTTGCGCCAAAGATGATCGAGGACATGCCGAGCGTGACGATCAGGGGATGGACGCGCAGCACGACCGTCAGCAATCCGTTGAGCGCGCCGACAGCGGTCGCGGCGAGCAATGCCAGCGGCAGTGCAAGCCAGACCAGATCCGGACGCCATTCGAGGAAGTTCGCCAGAAAGACGGTGAGCGCACCGACCAGCGAACCGATCGCCAGATCAATGCCGCCCATCAGCACGACGAACGTCTGACCCAGGCTGACCATGCCCAGCACGATGAGCTGCTGGAACAGATTGCCGATGTTGCGCCAGGTCAGAAACCGATCGGACAACAAGCCGCCGACGACAGCAAGCAGCACCAGCAGCACTGCCACGATCAGATAGGAAAGCAACAGCCGGTTGCGGCGAAGATCCACCGTGATCGCGCTCATCCGACCGGCTCCGCTCGCTGATCCGTTTCCGCCTCGCGGTGCCCGACAGATCGCACGGCGAGATCCATGATCGCCTCCTCGCCGAGTGCATCGCCTTTGATTTCGCCGACGACATGGCCTTGCGCCATGACGAAGACCCTGTCGGAGAGACCGACGATTTCGGGCAGTTCTGAACTGATCATCAGCACACCGACGCCAGAATCCGCCAGCCGTCGCACGATGCGGTAAATCTCCACCTTGGCCCCGATATCAACCCCGCGCGTCGGTTCGTCGAGGATAAGCAGCCTGCTGGCGATCCGCGACCAGCGGCTGAACAGCACCTTCTGCTGGTTTCCCCCAGAGAGATTGCCGATCTTCACGTCAGGCGACGGCGTCGCTACCGAAAAATCCTGGATCTGCTGCATCGCCACAGCACGTTCCTGCTTCCTGTCGATCAGGCCATGTTTCGTTATGCCGTCGAGGTCGGGCGCCACGATATTGGCGGAAATCGGCAGACCGAGAAACAGGCCGTCGTCCTTGCGGCTCTCGGTTAGAAAACCGAGCCCATGCCTTATCGAACCCTTCGGAAGCATTGTCTCAAATGGCTTGCCATCAAATTCGATCACCCCGCTCTCGACGGCTCGCGTGCCGAAGATAGCCTCGGCAACCTCTGTGCGCCCCGAACCGACCATGCCGGCCACGCCGACGATTTCGCCAACCTTGACGTTGAGGCTGACGTCGCGGACGCGCGGACCGGCCTTGAGATTGCGAACTGTGAGCACATCCGGACCGCCCGCCGGTGCCATACGCCGCGGCGGATAGATCTGGCTGAGCCGGCGGCCAACCATTCGAGTGATCATCTCTTCACGCGTGAGCGCGCTTACCGAGCTGGTGCCGACGAGTTGGCCGTCCTTGAGTATGGTCACCGTGTCGGCGATTTCGAATATCTCCTCAAGCCTGTGGGAGACGTAGACGATGCCGACGCCTTCGTTGCGCAGCCTGCGCATGTTCTCGAACAAAAGATCGACCTCGCGGCCAGCGATGACCGCTGTCGGTTCGTCCAGGATGAGAAGCCGCACCCTGCCGACCAGGGCTTTCGCGATCTCGACCATTTGCTGATCGGCAAGCGGCAATTCGTCAATCCTGGCGTGGGTTGGAATATCTACGCCGAGTTGTGCGAGGATTTCAGCGGCGCGGACGTGGCGGGCGCGGTTCGAAATGAGACCAAACCTGCCGCGGGGCTGCGTATCGACCAGAATGTTCTCGGCGACCGAAAGTTCGGGAAAAAGCGCAAGCTCTTGATGGATCACGTGGATGCCGGCAGCGCGTGCTTCCTTCGGCGACTGCCAGGAAACCGGCTTGCCGAGATAGGTCATGGTCCCGGAATTCGGTTTGGTCACGCCGCCCATAACGCGGATCAGCGTCGACTTGCCTGCGCCATTTTCGCCGAGAAGGGCGTGAATTTCGCCTGGCTGCACGGCGAAATCGACCTTGTCCAGGGGTTTGACTCCAGGATAGTCCTTCTCGATCTGGCTGAGCTCAATAACAGACGCTGACATATCCGGTGCTCGAACTGTTCAATGCACGTCCGGTGCGCGTCCAGGATGGGCGCGCACCGGCTCGCTTGGGAAGCTTACTTCGGATAGTCGGGATTGAATGTACTCGGATTATAGCCGGCGGGCAGCCCGTTGCTTGGCGACAGATCGCCCGGATCGCTCATGCTGACATGGTCGAGCAGATGCCTGTCGCCCTTGACCGAGATCGTATCCGCACCCGGCGACGTGACGACCTGGAAGCTGACCTCGACCTTGTCCGGGACCGAGATGCCCTTGAGCACGTCAAGCGCGGTCTCGATGCCGGTGATGCCCATCGACGTCGGATAATCGATGCCGACCATCTTGATGTTGTGCTGGTTGGCCAGCTGATACATCCGGGCAACGTCGCCGCCGGTCATCGGTGGAAATTCGCCGTCCTTGTAACCGGCGTCAAGAAACGCTTCGATCGCGCCGTAGCCCTGAAGCGCACTGTCGGCCAGGACGCCGTTGATGGCCTTGCCGTGCTTCTGGATCAGCGCGGCCATCACCGACTTGCCTGTTGCCGGATTCCAGTCGCAATACTGCTTCTCCAGCACCTTGATGTCGGGAAATTTCGAGAACACTTCCTCGTTCGCCTTGATGCGGATTTCCGCGACGCTTGACCCGGCGATGCCGGGCAGCATAACGATGTTGCCCTTGCCGCCCAGCGTCTCGCACAACCACTGCGCCTCGAGACGGCCCAATGCCCAGTCGGATGCCGTGACGTAGGTGATGTAGTTGGCCGGCGTCTTCACCTTGCGATCGACCATGACAACGGGGATGCCTTGTTCGGTTGCGCGTCCGACGACGGAATCGAGCGCGTCCTCGGTCGAGGCGGCAATGAGCAAAATGTCGACGCCCTGGCTGATCAGATCCTGGATATCCGCGATCTGCTTGGAGGGGTCGTCATTGGCGTCGGTGACGAGAAGATGGGCGATCTCGTCGCGATGCTGGCCGGCGGACCAGAGCACGCCATGCTGGAAGGCGACGCGCCAAGCATTGGAAATCGAAGCATTGGAGAACCCGATCGTATAGGGACCCGCCTTCTTCCATTTCGAGGTGTCGACCATGGTGTTCGCATTAGGGTTCCACATCCAGGTGCGCGGCGCGCCATAGTAGCCGGGCTTCGTTTCCGGCTCTGCGGCGACGGCTGCGCTGGTCTGGGCGAGCTGGATGGCCGGTGCGGCGGCCATGGCTGCCGCCACGGCTGGCATTCCCCGGATAAAGCTCTTACGCGAGATCTTGTGGTCTAATATGCTCTTTATTGACATTGGTTCCTCCTCCTGAACGCTCGACAGAGCGTCTAAATTCTCCTCAGACATTCTCGCACGCGAGACAGTATAAACAGACAATAGATGTCTATATCCCGGGCAAACCGCACGACTATTTTCCTGACAACCTCCAATTCAGAAAAATTCGACTGAAAGCGATTTGGCGCAAATTAGCAGTCGATTACCCACAATCGTCAATCTGCCGTCTTGTAATAGCTGCTATTACCTTTTTGACCATTGGGGGCAGCGAAGAATACGACTTATCTAGCAGCCGGTGCCGGGCGCTTGAGGTGCGTTCCGTCGGAGGAGAGGCCGTGAATATTCTTGTTGTCTTGCGCATGATCCCGGATTCCGCGGGCGAGCTGCAACTCGCCGAGGACGGCCGCAGCATCGATCGGGAATGGCTGGATTTCCAGCTCAACGATTTCGACGATCATGCCCTCGAGGAAGCAATCCTGCTCAAGGAAGCCGGCGGCGCGAAGGTGACGGCGGTAGCTGTCGGCGAAGGCACCAACCGTGTCCTGCAGATGGCTGCCGCACGCGGCGCCGACGAAGTCGTGGCGCTTCAGGCCGAGGAGGGTGCCATGATCTCCTCACGTGAGATTGCGGCTTCCATCGCGGCGATGGCGCGGGCAAAGTCGGCCGACCTGGTTCTGTGCGGCGTTCAATCGAGCGAGGATGTCTTCGGCCAGCTCGCGCCCTATGTCGGCGCGCTGCTCGACTGGCCGCATGTGTCGGGAACCAACCGTATCGTTGCGGACGGCGCCGTGCTTCGGGTCACGCAAGAGCGCGGCGCCGGTGTCGCCGTCACCTATGAGTTGGCCACGCCGGCGGTGCTGGGCGTTCAGACAGCGTCGAAGGCGCCACGCTATGTCTCCGGCAGCAAGCTTCGCGAAGCATCCAAGACGCCCATCGGCCGCGCCGCGCCCGAATCGTCAGGCTTCGAGCGTTCAACCGAGATCATCACATTGCGCCTGCCAGTCCAGGGCGGCTCCGGCGAGAACCTTGGCGGCAATGCCGAGACAGTCGCGGATCGGCTGGTCGGCATCTTGGCAGCCAAGGGCCTGGCGAGGAATTAAGTCATGAAATTGATTGCCTGTACCGAAGGCCACTCCAGCAAGATCGAAGCCTTCTCCCTCGAAATGATCGCGGCGGCGCGTTCACTCGCCCAGGCCGGCGACGAGGTCGTCGCTTTTTTCGCCGGCGGTAAAGCGGAAGCCGCATCCTCTCTCTTCGGTGCCGCCGATCGCCTGATAGTGGCCCGCGCCACAAAAGCGGATGTTATTCCCGCCGAGACCTATGCGGTGCTTCTGCGCGAAGTCGTCACCGCCGAGAGCCCCGGCCTGGTCCTGGTTCCCTATTCGGCAAACGGGCTGGACGTGGCAGCCGACATTTCGGCGCGAACCGGCTGGCCGCTCATCTCCTATGTCAACGAAATCAAGCGGCACGGTGAAAACCTGACGGTTGTCGCGCAGATGTATGGCGGCAAGATACTCGCCGACTGCGAGGTGCAACTGCCCGCCATTCTGATGATCAACCCAGGCGCCTTCGCGGAGGCAGCGCCGGGCCCGATCGCCGCCGCGAGCGTGCAGACGATCGATGCCGAACCCACGCTCGCCAGCGGCAAGGTGAGAATGGTGGCCATCGACGTGCCGGATTATGCCGACGTCGATCTGACGACAGCCGAGAGGATCGTGTGCGTGGGCCGCGGCATCGGCGACGAGGCAAGCATCGACCTTGCGCGCAATCTGGCGACGATGCTGGGGGCGGAGATCGCCGGCAGCCGTCCTGTCGTCGACAATGGCTGGCTGCCTAAGCTGCGCCAGGTCGGCAAATCCGGCCAGAAGGTGAAGCCGAAGCTCTATCTGGCGCTCGGCGTGTCCGGTGCGCCCGAACATCTCGAGGGCATGGCGCAGGCCGAGCTCATCATTGCCGTCAACACTGATCCGAAGGCCCCTATCTTCAATGTCGCGCATTACGGTGCGACCTGTGACCTGTTCGATCTCGTCGCCAATCTGAGCGACAGGCTGCGGGCCGGCTCTGGCCGTTGAGATGGCATCGACCCTGCCACTCTGGATCCTGGTCATCACAGCACTCGCTTTAACGGCCTGGCGCTCGCGCCGTTACGCGGTCGCTCTTGCCAATGCACCGGCAGCGGCCCGCTTCGACCGCCCGATGCTGCGCCTCCAGGGTGTGATGGTCGCCATCGGCATGCACCGGAAAATGCTCCGCAAGCCGCTTTCCGGCGTGCTTCACGCAATCATCTTCATTTCGTTCTTGGTGCTGTTCACCGCCACGATCGATGCCTTCGGCTCGCGGCTGTTTCCAGGGTTCTCACTTGCGCCCATCGGTGGCGAAACCTGGATTGCCGCTCTGCAGGATATCTTTTCGGTGCTGATGCTGGTCGGCGTCGGACTTGCGCTCTATCAGCGTTACGTGCTGCGGCCTGCCCGCTTCGACGGCTCGAGCGGCAGTGATGCGGCAATCATCTATGTGTTGATCGTCCTGATCGTGGCGTCCCTGTTGCTTGAGGCGGCGGCACGCATAGCCGGTGGCGCAGACGGCTCGTGGCGGCCGGTCGCATCGGCACTGGCTGGATTGCTCGATCGTGCCGGCATACCGGCACATCAGGGCGAAGAGCTGTTCTACTGGGCTCACGTCGGCGCCATTCTGGCATTCCTTGTCTATATCCCCGGTTCGAAACATCGGCACATGTTTCTTGCTGCACCCAATATCTACTTCCGCAGCCTCGAACCGCGCGGCCTGGCGCCCGCGGTCCCGGAAGCGCGCGAGGCTCCGGGCATCGACAGCCTGGGACAGTTCGACTGGAAACAGCAGCTCGACCTTCTGTCCTGCACCGAATGCGGCCGTTGTCAGGCGGTCTGTCCAGCCTATGCGGCCGGTCTGCCGCTCAGCCCAAAATTGCTGATCACCGACATGCGTGACGCGCTTGCCGCGGGATCTTCGGCGGCCCCACTGGTCGGCGGCGTGATTTCCGAGGAGACGCTGTGGGCTTGCACCACCTGCCGTGCCTGCATGGAGGCATGCCCGGTCGAGATCGAGCATCTACCCAAGATCATCGACATGCGCCGTCATCTGGTCGACGAAGGCCGTGTCGGCCCCGGTCTGCAGGAGGCGTTATCGAACCTGACCCGTCTCGGCAATTCCATGGGCAAGCCTTCCAAGATGCGGGCCCGCTGGACCAGGGAGCTCGGCTTTCAGGTCAAGGACGCGCGCGAGGAACCCGTCGACGTTCTGTGGTTCGTCGGGGACTACGCCTCCTACGATCCGCGCGTTCAGGAAATCACCCGCAAGGTTGCCGAACTGCTGACCGCAGCCGGTGTCGACTTCGGCATTCTCTTCGATGCCGAGCGCAACAGCGGCAATGATGTGCGGCGTGCCGGCGAAGAAGGTCTGTTCGAAACGCTCGCGCAGTCCAACATCGATGAGATCAAGGCGTGCAGCTTCAACCGGATCATGACCACCGATCCGCATAGCCTGAATGCGCTGAAGAACGACTATCAGCATTTCGGCGCGGCGTTCGAGGTGCTGCACTATACGGCGCTGCTGGCGGAACTCATCGGGGCGGGAAAACTCGACCTGCATGTCGCCGATGGCGCCAGGGTCACCTATCATGATCCCTGCTATCTTGGACGCTACAATGGTGGCTTCGATGCGCCGCGCGATCTGATCCGCGCCGCCGGCTACACGCTTCATGACATGCCGCGCTGCCGCGAGAATTCCTTTTGCTGCGGCGCCGGCGGCGGCCGCATCTGGCAGGGCGACGACGGCGTGACCGAGCGTCCGAGCGAGAACCGTATCCGTGAAGCGCTGAGCCTGGGCGACGTCGCGTACTTCGTCGTCGCCTGCCCGAAGGACAAGGTGATGTACACCGCCGCGATCGATGCGCTCGGCGTGGGCGACAGCTTGAAGGTCGTGGACATAGCGGAACTTCTTGTGCCGCGTACAAGCCAGGCGTTCGAAATACCCACGGTGGAAACGACCTGACAGAATGCGATCCAGAGATCGAGACCAAACACCATGCATGGGCATCGGCCCTGAAAGAGGAGAGAGCGATCATGTCGACCCTGAAAATCGGCTTTGTTGGCATCGGAAAAATGGGCACGCCGATGGCGACCCGTCTCATCAAGGCTGGTTACGAAGTGACGGTCTACGACGTCGACAGCAAAGCCGTGGCGGAATTGACTAACGCGGGCGCGAAAGCCGCCGCCGGCGCGCGCGATGTCGCCGATATTGCGGAGATCGTTTTTGCCAGCCTGCCCAGCCCGCAGATCCTGGAAAAGGTCGTGCTCGGCGAAGGCGGCATCGCCGAGGGCAAGGCGGTTCGCATCTTCGTTGATATCTCGACGACGGGTCCGCGAATGGCCGCCAAGGTTGCCGAAGGCCTTTCAGCCAGGAGCATCGCCATGATCGACGCGCCCGTCAGTGGTGGATTGAAGGGCGCGCGCAACGGCACGCTCGCCGTCATGGTGTCGGGGCCGAAGGCTGCGTTTGAAACGGCGAGGCCGGTGATCGAGAATTTCGGCCGGATATTCTTCATGGGCGAGGTTCAGGGCTCCGCCCAGACCATGAAGCTTGCCAACAACCTGCTTGCGGCGGCGGCACTTGCGATCTCCTCCGAAGCAGTCGTAATGGGCGTCAAGGCAGGCCTCGATCCCAAGGTGATGATCGACGTCATCAACGCCTCGAGCGGCCGCAACAGCGCCACCGAGGACAAGTTCCCAAAATCCGTCCTGCCGCGCACCTTCGATTTCGGTTTCGCGACAGGCCTGTCCTTCAAGGATGTCCGGCTGTGCGTGGACGAGGCGGAGGCGATGGGCGTGCCGATGGTGGTGGGCAGTGCCGTGCGCCAGCTGCTCAGCGTGACGAACCAACTCTACGGGCCTGAATCCGATTTTACCTGTATGGTCAAGACGGTCGAGACATGGGCGCATGTGGAAGTCGGCTCGGCCCAGACCACAGATGTCGCCAAAGCGAGCTGATGATGGGTGACCCCGGACGCTACGAAATTCATGCCGTTCGCTACGGCCATTTCGAGCGCCGCTCAGGCGAGAATTTCCTGGGCGGCGACACGCATGATGTTCCTATGCCACTTGACTACTTCGTCTGGGCGATTGTCGGGGAGAAGCGCACTTTCATCGTCGACACCGGCTTCGACAAGCCGACCGGCGACAGACGGGGCCGCAGCGTCGTCAGACCCGTCGATGACGGCCTGGCGGCAATCGGCATCAATCATGCAGATGTCAGCGACGTCATCATCTCCCACATGCATTACGACCATTGCGGGAACCATCACCTGTTCCCGAACGCGACCTTCCACCTTCAGGACGCCGAAATGGAATTCGCGACCGGCCGCTGCATGTGCCACCATGCGATGCGTCATCCCTTCGAGGCCGAAGACGTCACCACCATGGTGCGGCGACTGTATGCGGGGAAGATCTGCTTTCATGACCCGGAGTCGCAGATCGCGCCCGGCATAACGCTCCACAAGGTTGGCGGCCACTCGCGTGGATTGCAGGTCGTGCGGGTGGAAACCGACAATGGCGCGGTCGTGATCGCGTCCGACGCAGCCCATTTCTACGCCAATATGGAACGCGAAAAGCCCTTTCCCGTCTTCGACCGGCTAAGCGATGTAGTCTTCGGGGTCGAGCGTATGAAACAACTCGCCAGTTCGCCTGCTCACATTGTTCCTGGACACGACCCGCTAGTGCTAAAGCGCTTCGCGCGCACCCGTCAGGATGTCGAGGACATTGTTGCGTTAAACCGACCCAAAGGCTGACGCGTTGCCGTGGCAAGAGGTCTCTGCGGCACATCCCACAGATTTTGGACAACCAAGAGATCTCGTATGAACAAGTTTCCACACTTGTCCGTGCATTGAAACAATCGACGTCCGCTTTTGGAGGATGGCGCGGATCAGCGGAACGGCTGCAATGAGGCGCATTGCGGTCCGACGCCTTTGGGCCGTGGAGCGGACTGGCAGCTTCCAGGATGATCTGGGCAGAAAACCGACCTTACATCAACATAGTCTCGTTCGCGTCACGCCAGGGCCGGCATGGCGACCACGTAGGCCAGCCCTGCGAGGATCAGTGGTAGTAAATGCCACCGTCGACATTGAGCGATTGTCCGGTGACGAACGCCGACAGGTCCGAAGCGAAGAACAGTACCGGCCCGACGACATCCTCTGGCGCGCCGAGACGCTTCAGCGCCGCGACGTCTTCCCAATGGTGGATGGCCGCCTCGCTGCCGAGGTTGTTCTTGCCCATCTCGGTCAGGATGATGCCGGGGCAGATGGCGTTGACGGTGACACCGTCCATGCCGACTTCCTGCGCCAGCACACGGGTCAGCGTGATCACCACCGATTTCGTCGCCGCGTAGTGGCCCTGCGTCGGCACGCCCTGGCGGCCGGCGATGGAGGCGATGTTGATCACCCGGCCCGATTTCCTGGCGCGCATATGCGGCAGCACGGCCTGGCACATCATCAGCACGCCCTTGGCGTTGACATCGAAATGCGCGTCCCAGTTGGCCTCATCGAGATCCTGGAGCAGGCTTGGTTTGAGGATGCCGGCATTGTTGACCAGCACATCGATGCTGCCGGCTGCTGCAAGCAGAGCCTGCGCCGTCGCCTCGATCTCGCGCTTCTTGCTGACATCCATCGTGTAGACATAGGCTTTGCGGCCAGCCGCCTCGATCTCGCTTTTGGTGACGGCAAGCTCCGCTGCCTGCGATGGCAGGTCGGTGATGGCGACATCAAAGCCCGCCTCGGCGAGCCCCTTGGCCAGTGCTCTGCCGATACCGCGGCTGGCGCCAGTGACGAGGGCCGTCTTGCCCTTGGCTTCAGGAAGGATGGTCATGCTGCTTCTACCTTTGATGTCTTGACCGGGAGCGAGTTCATCGCCGCGATCGTGTCGTCGAATGAAACGAGTTTGCCGTCGGAACCGAGCCCCATCGCCACCTTGGCGGCGACGGCGCTGGCAAAGCGTGCGGACTGCCTGAGGTCCCAACCCTTGACGATGCCGACGATGATGCCCGCGGTGAAGGAATCGCCGCAGCCCGTGGTGTCGAAGACCTCGACCTCGAAGGCCGGCAGATGAAAATCCTCGCCATGCTCGGGCGAGACATGGACGCCGTCGGCGCCAAGGGTCAGGATACAATTCTTGACGCCCCTGGCCTTGAAGAAGGCGGCGACGCGGTCCGGATCGCGGTCATGCGCCATCTCGCCGGCCTCGTCGATGCTGGGCACGAAATAGTCGATATAAGGCAGGCACGGTTCGACCAGTTCCCAGGTCTCTGGCGTCGCCTGGATGAGATCGAAGGTGGTGATGCGGCCAAGCTCCTTGGCGCGCTTCAACAGCTTGACCGTCGGCTCGCCGTCGAAACGCTTCAACAGGCCGGTGCCACCGACATGGACGACGGTTGCATCCAAGGCAGCGTCGAGATCGGCGTCGGCGACTTCGAACAAAGTGGCGGTGCCCGGCACATGCAATGCCGGACGCTCGCCGTTCGGCCGCACCGGCAGGATGGTGGAGGACGTCTGCACGCTGCCGTCACGGCGCACGAGGCCGCACTCGAGGCCATATTTCTTGAGCTTGGCGAGGAACCAGTCGCCCATGTCGTCGGTGCCGAGCGTGGTGACGGCCCGCGTCTTCAGGCCAAGGATGGCGCAGTCCATGCCGGTCGCGCCGGCCGTGCCGGCGACGGTCATGCGGATCTCCTCGATATAGTCGGCGCGGCCACCTTCGGGGATGCGCGAAACCGGGCGTCCCAGAATGTCGAGGACATAGAAGCCGATCGAGCTGATGTCGAATTGTGGCATGGCTGACTTGACCTTTCGAACTCAATGGGTGGCGCGGCGCAGGCCGAAGCTCACGGCCAGCACCAGGAAGACCAGCACGCCGATGCCGACCTGCTGCCAGTAAAAATTCCAGCCGACGAGCAGCAGCCCGTTCTTGACGATGGCAAGCAACAGCACGCCGAGCAGCGTGCCGACCACCGAGGGCTTGCGCTCGCGGCTGAGCGTCGTGCCTATGAAGGTGGCGCCGATGGCGTCGAGCAGGAAGGCGTTGCCCGACAGGGGCACGTAGGACTTCACCGTCGCTGACAGCAGGATGCCGGTCACGCCCGCCAGCAGCGCACAAAGCACATGCACCATCGACAATTCGCGCGGCACGCGGATGCCGGAATACCAGGCGACGCCGGGCTGCGCGCCCATCGCCTGCACATAGCGGCCGAAAACGGAGCGGTGCAGCAGCACGTGGACCGCGATGGCTGATAAGATCAGCACGATCACCGGTGTCGGCACGCCGAACAGAGCGGTGCGGGCGATGGCGTTGAACTGGTCGCCGGCATAGCCGCTGGTGAGGTAGATCGGCTGGCCGCCGCTGGTGGCAAGCTGCTGCGTGCTCTGGCCGATGAACAGCACGCCAAGCGTCGCCAGGAACGGGCTGATGTTGAGCCTGGTGATGAGAATTGCGTTGAGGATGCCGACGACCAGCGCGGCACCCAGCCCGCCGCCGACGCCGACCATCCCGCCATAGCCGGCGGCGAGCAGCATGACGAAGACCATGCTTGCCATGTCGACGGACACGCCGATGGACAGATCGATGCCGCCGGACGAGATGACAATGGTGAGCCCGAGCGCCACGATCGCCAGCATGACGACATTGTTGACCAGCACGTTGAAGAGGTTCGCCGGCGTCAGGAAGGTCGGGCTCGCCACCGCGAAGAAGACGACGATCGCCGCGAAAGCGACGAGCATGCTGTATTTGGCAAGGAAGGCGCGCAGGCCCATCTTGGCGCGGTCATTGGCCGAGTTGCTCATCGTGAACCCTCCGAGCCGCGGGCAAAGGATGTGATGGCCACCACCAGCAGGATCAGCGCGCCCTGCACGCCGTTTACCCAGTAACTTGAAACGTTGAGCAGTTGGAAGCCGTTGGCGAGCAGGCCGATGAACAACACGCTGAGCAGCGTGCCGCCCATGGTCGGCACGAAGCGGCGGGAGAAGACAGTGCCGAGCAGGGCGGCCGCCAGCACCGACAAAAGCAGTTCGCCGGAGCCGGGCGTGCTGGCCGAGAGCCGCGAAACGGTGAGTATACTCGCCACCGCCGCGCAGAAGCCGCTCAGCACATAGGTGAAGGACACGTAGAACGGCACGCTGAGACCGGCCGCTCGTGCAGCCTCGGGGTGCCCGCCGACCGCGTAGAGCCGCAGCCCGAACGCCGTGACATGGATGATGGCGATGATGATCGCGGAGAACACGATCAGCGCCCAGGCGAGCGCCGAGATGCCGAGGAAGCTCCCAGAGACCAGGAAGCCGAGCAGCGGGGAGGATGCGCCGACGACAGTGTTCTGGGTGAGCGTGAGTTCCATGCCGGCGGCGACGTTGAGCACGGCAAGCGTCGCCAGCAGCGGCAGGATGCCGAGACCGACCACGGCAAGGGCGTTCAGCGCCCCGACGGCCATGCCGACGGCGATGGCCGCGAGGACCGACAGGAAGTCGCCATAGCCCATCGACAACAGCGTCGCGTAGACGGCGGCGCACAGCCCCATATTGGCGGCGATCGACAGGTCGATACCGCCTTCGGTGACATCGGAGCCGCCGCCGATGATGACGGTCGTCATGCCATAGGCGAGTACGCCCAGGATCGCCGACTGCTCGACCACGTTGATGAGGTTGAAGGTCGAGGTGAAGCCCGGCGCGAAGACGACGAAATAGGCCATGATCGCAGCAAAGGCGGCAATCGCGCCGAGACGCACGACGATGGTGGCGAAGCGCCGGCCAGCACTTTTGCCGGTGGCGCGGGTTTCGTCGGACGCGCCGGCCTCGGTGTGGAGAGTTGTCGCGCTCATGCCGCCAACCCATCAGCATTCGAGCGGGCGCCTGACGAGGCCGCGAGCAGCGCGTCGCTGTTCATTGACGGGCCGGAGAAGGTGCCGGCAAGCCGGCCGCGATAGACGACCAGCGCGCGGTCGCAGACGCCGACCAGCTCGAGCAGGTCGGACGATAGAAGTAGGATCGCCGCACCCTCGCCCGCCAGCCGGTTCAACAGATTGTAAATCTCGACCTTGGCGCCGACATCGACGGCCACCGTCGGCTCGTCCAGCACATAGACCCGCGACTGACAGCTGAGCCACTTGGCGATCGCCACCTTCTGCTGGTTGCCCCCGGAGAGTTCGCGCACCAGCGCATCGCGATGCGGCGTCTTGATCGACAGCTCCTTGATCAGCCCATCGACCGCCTGGTTCTCGTTGCCGCGGCTGACCAGACCGTTTCTCGAATAGCGGCGCAGGCTGGCCAGCGAAACATTCTCGCGCACCGACAGGCCGAGCGCCACGCCATGGGCGCGGCGATCCTCGGGCAGCATGGCGATGCCGCTGCGCACCGCCTTGACCGGCGTCGACAGCGACAGCGCCTTCCCCTCGACCTTGATCGAGCCGCCCTCGGCGGTCTTGAGGCCGAACAGGCACTGCACGATTTCCTTGGCGCCGGATCCGAGCAGGCCGGTGAGGCCGACGATCTCGCCGGCGCGAATGTTGAAGCCGATGTTTTCGAAACCGCCGCCGAGACGCAGATTGGCGACTTCGAGCACCGGCGCGCCCAAGACGACGGAACGCTTGGGAAACATCTCGCCGACATCGCGGGCGATCATCATCGAGATGATCTCGTCGATCGATGTCTCGCGCGGGTCGACCATGCCGACGTCGGTGCCATTGCGCATCACGGTGACGCGGTCGCAGAGCTTCTCGATTTCCTGCATGTAGTGGGAAATGAAGACCACCGCGATGCCGTCGTCGCGCAGCCGCCGCAGCACGTCGAACAGACTGTCCACCTCGCGCTTGACCAGGGCCGCCGTCGGTTCGTCGAGCACCAGCACCGAGGCTTTCTGCGCCAGCGCCCGCGTGATCTGCACCACTTTCTGCTGTGCCGTCGTCAGGTCCTTGACCAGGGTTCCCGCCGGCAATTCCATGCCGAAGAACCGCTGCAACAGATCGGCTGCCTTGCGCTCCATGGCGCGGCGGCTGACGAAGGGGCCGAAGCCGATTTCGTGGCCGAGGAACACCGCCTCGCCGACGGTTGCGGTCGGCACCAGCAGCCTGTCCTGATGGATGAAATGCACGCCGAGTTTTTCGACCGATGCCGGCGAAAGGGCGGTAACGGTCTCGCCATTGATGACAATAGTTCCGCTGTCCGGTTTGATGATACCGGCCAGCACCTTGATGATCGTCGACTTGCCGGCGCCGTTCTGGCCGACAAGGCCGAGGATCGAACCGCGCACGATCTCGAGGTTCGCGTTCTCCAGCGCTCGCACCGGACCGAACCGCTTCGATATATTGCTCATCGATACAGCAATTTCACGCTTTGCTGTCTGCATGGCCGTCAACCCTGGTTGATGGTGGCGGGCAGCCATTTCGCTGGATGCCCGCCCGCCGTTTCGCTCAGCCTATTTAACGCCAGCCTTCTCGGCCGCGTCGAGGAACGGTTTTCCCTTTTCGGCGGCATTTTCCTTGTTGATCAGCACCGCGGGCACGAAGGTGAAGGGCGCGACCTTCTGGCCGGCAAGATATCTGGCGGCATTGTCGACCGATGTCTTGCCGATTTCATAGGGCTGCTGCGCTGCCACGGCACCGGCGGACGACTTCGGATCCATCACCATCTTGATGACTTCCGGGCTGCCGTCGATGCCATAGGTCTTGACCTCGTTGCGGCCGGCGGCTTCGACCGCCTGCGTGGCGCCGATCTGCGGCACGTCCCAGCAGGCCCAGACCGCGCCGATCGAGCCCTTCTCGGGCGACTTGGTCAGCATGTCGGTGACGTTGGAATAGGCGCTCTGCACGGTGTTCGGGATGACGTCGCGCAGTTCCGGCTCGACGATCTTCACATCGGGGAACGAGGTCAGCACATATTTCAGCTGGTCGTAGCGGATCTTGCAGACCGGCACGCTGTAGAAGCCGTTGAAGACCAGCACATTGCCCTTGCCGCCCATGTCGGCGACCATCTGCAGAGCGATCTCGGCGCCGATATTGTAGTTGTTGGACGTGGTGTTGTTGATCGCGTGCGGCGTCGCGGTGTCGACGGTGAACAGCGGGATGCCGGCGTCGCGGATCTTCTGCAGCCACGGGTTCAGCACTTCGAGGTTGCCGAGCTGCTCGATGATGGCGTCGGGCTTCTGCGCGATCAGCGTCTGCAGCTGCGCGATTTGCTGCTGGTCCTTGCGGCCGGCATCGAGCGCGATGACTTCGCCGCCGAGCTCCTTCACGCGGTCCTGGATGCCGCGAAACGCCATCAGGTCCCAGTAATGGTCCGTGCCGATGGCGGAAACGCCGATGCGCTTGCCCTTCAGCGACAGTTCCTCGGCACTCACGCTCGAGATGGCAGCCAGGCTGCAAGCCGCCGCCAACCCCAAAGCGAGCGCTTTGACGAGGCCTTTCATTGATCCGGTCATTTCATTTCCTCCCTTGTTGATCGCTCCGGACCTTCCCGGAGGATTCTGTCAGATGACCGCCGCTCAGGCAGCAGCCTCCTTGTCGCGCAGGCCGTAGCTGGCCATGCGGCTGATGACGTTTTCGATCTCTTCCTCGGACAGGATCGGCGGCTCGCCGATCTGAAGGGCGCCGTGATACTGGCGCGCCAGCGTTTCCACCTCGACCGCCAGCCACATCGCCTGGCTGAGGCTGGAGCCGACCGAAATCATGCCGTGCTGTGCAAGCAGGCAGGCCTTGCGGTCGCGCAGCGCCTCCACCGCATGCGCCGAGAGCTCCGCCGTGCCGAAGGTGGCGTAGGGCGCACAGCGAATGTCGCTGCCGCCGGCGACCGCGACCATGTAGTGGATCGCCGGTATCTTCCGGCCCATGATGGCGATGGTCGTGCAGTAGGTCGGATGCGCGTGGACGACCGCGTTGACCTCGGGCCGCGCCTTCATGATGTCGAGATGGAAGCGCCATTCGCTCGAGGGCGGCAGGCGCCCGTCGACCTCGCCGTCCCAGGCCATGAAGACGATGTCCTCGGGCACCAGTGTCTCGTAAGGCGTGCTGGTCGGCGAGATCAGCATGCCTTCGCCATGGCGCCGGCTGACATTGCCTGACGTACCCTGATTGATGCCCAGCGCATTCATCTCGAGGCAGGCGTCGATGATTGCCTGGCGTGCCTCTAGGTCCGAAACGATCATGCGATATTCCAATCCTTGCTCGGCCCGTCACCAGGCCGTGTAGCCGCCATCGATCGACAGGATCGCGCCGGTGACGTAGCTCGACGCCGGCGAGGCGAGAAACAGGATCGCCGAAGCGATCTCGTGCGGCTCGCCGAGCCGGCCCATCGGCGTCATGTCGATCCAGGTGTTGAAGAGTTCGGGGCGCTCGCGCATTTTCAGCGTCATCTCCGTCCCGACATAACCTGGCGCGAGCGCGTTGACGCGCACACCTGATTTTGCCCATTCGACGGCAAGCGCCTTGGTCATCATGTGCACGGCGCCCTTGCTCACCATGTAGGAGGGCGCGGTCTGCGGACGGTTGATGATCAGGCCCGACATCGAGCCGAGATTGACGATCGAGCCCTTCTTGCGGGCGACCATGGAGCGGCCGAAGGCACGCGAGGCCCAGTAGACGCCGTTGACGTTGACATCCATCACCTGGCGCCATTCCTCGTCGGATGTGTCGAGCGCGGTGTTGAGGCGGGCGATGCCGGCGCTGTTGACCAGTATGTCGACCTGGCCGAAATCGCTGACGATCCGGGCGGCTATCGCCTCGACGGCACGTGGATCGGTGACGTCGAGCACGCGGCCATCGACGCTTGCGACACCGGCCCCCTTAAGCGCCTCGGCGGCTGCATCCAGGCCTTGCATATTCATGTCGAGCAGGACGATGCGCGCGCCGCAGGTGCCGAGCGCCTTGGCGGCCTCCAGACCGATGCCGCTGGCACCGCCGGTGACGACGGCAACCTCGCCCGTCAGGTCGAATTGCGACCGGTAGTCCATGCTAATCCTCCATCAGGCGAGGCTTGAACGCGGGCAAAACCTTCCCCTCGACACCAACGTGGCGTCGCAAGCCGATCGATCCTGATAATGCGTTAGGGGTCAGGCTCCTCCCGACCCATGGCAAGGACGTTACAGAAGCTTCCCGGGTTCGTCAATCTGGTTATAACCAGAAAACAGAATGTTTTGACGGATCATATTCAGGTGCGATCGACGCCGTTCACTGTCGCCGACGGCTGCTCGACCGCCATGTGGATGCGGGCGACGGAAGAGTTGTAGAAGGCCTCGTAATATTCGAGCGCCGCACCGTCGGCATCATAGGCGATCGACTCGATTTCGATCAGCGGTGTGTTGGCGGCGACGCCCATCTCCTCGGCCTCTTCCTTGGTGGGCAATGCCGCGCGCAGCCAACGGTCGGCGCGCTTCACCGTCAGGCCGAACACCGCGCGGATGGTGCCGAAAATCGACTGGTTTTCCGAAAGGATGTTTTCGAGCCCCGGCACCCTGTGCCCCGGCAGGCTGATGCGTGTCATGGTGATCGGCGCGCCGTCGGTCATGTAGACGCGGCTGATGCGGACCACGCTGCCATTGGCGGGAATGCCGAAGACTTTGGACTCTTTCTCGCTCGGCGGGCACCGGTAGATTTCGAGCGTGCGCGTCGAGACCTTGTGGCCCTTCGCCGTCAGGTCGTCGAACACGCCGAGATTGGCGGTCATGAAGTCGACATGCTCGCGCGGTGCGGCGACGAACATGCCCTTGCGCGGCATCTTGATGATGCGGCCTTCGCTGGACAGCGAGCCGATCGCGGCACGCACGACCGGACGCGAGACGCCGAAGAAGTCGCACAGCGCCTGCTCGGAAGGGATGCGCGAATTGGCCGCCAGCAGACCGGTGTTGATGGCTTCCTCGACCTGGTTGCGCAATTGCACCCACAGCGGTGCCGCCTCGTCGCGGTTGAGCTCGACCTTGGAGCCGATCGAGCGGAACGCCTCGGCCGCTCCGGCATCTTCCTGGTCGTAGCGAGGACGCCCACGCATTCTGGTCGTTTGTTCCATTTCGGTCCCGCCGCAAAATGATTTGCCGCGACTCAAGAAGCGGCAGCGTCCTCCCTAACGGAGCCCGCCAGCCATATTCATGCTCTCCGGCAAGTTTCGCAACCATAGCATGGCCACGGCTCCAAGAAGCGGCCCGGGAACCAGCAGCAGGAAGGCCCAGCGCCAGCCGCCGACAAGGTCGGCGAAGCGCGGCGTCAACCAGATGGCCAGCACCGTCAACGCGAAGCCGGCGCCGAGCTGCACCGACAGCGCCGTGCCGACGAAGCGGCGGTCGGCAAGCTCGGTGACGGCAGCTGAAAACTGCGCGGAATCGCCGACCACCGAAATGCCCCAGACGATGGCAACCAGCATGAACAGCCAGAGCGGCCCGGTGAACAGGAAGCCCATGAGCAGTGCGCAGCTTCCCGAGACGATCATCATGCCGGCTGTGGTCGCCGTTCGGCCGATCCGGTCCGACAGATAGCCTCCGAGCAGGCAGCCGAGAATTCCGGACGCAATGATGAAGAAGGTCGATAGCGACGCGGCTGCCGTCGTCCCAACGGCCTGCGCCTCGAAGGCGGCACGCGTATAGGCAAGCAGCCACGCCCACATGGCATAGAGTTCCCACATGTGTCCGAGATAGCCGAGATTGGCGAGCAGCAGCGGCTTTTCGCGAAACACCTGGCCGATGCGCGACGGCTCGAACACCGCCTTGCCGAAGGGATAAGGCCCTTCCCTGGCGAACTGCAGGAACAGCAGTGCGCCGATCGCCGTCGCCAGGCTGGCTGCGGCGACCACCGGCCGCCAGTCGAGCGCGCTCAAGGCGGCGCGGAAGAGATGTGGCAGTGCCGAGCCAATGGTCAGCGCGCCAATGACCGCGCCGAGCGCCAGCCCCCTGTCGCGCGTGAACCAGGTTGCGACCAGCTTCAACGCCGGCGGATAGACCCCGGCAAGTGCTGCGCCGGTGACGATGCGCGCGGCGATGGCACCGCCCGGGTCGGGATGAAACAGCAGGCTGGCATTGGCGAGCGCGGCAACAAAAGCTGCGGCGGCCATAAGGCGGCTGAGCCGCACCAGGTCGGGAAGGTTGACCAGGCTCGCCGCCAGCGCGCCGATCACGAAGCCGACCTGGACGCCGTTGGTCAGCCACGCCTCGGCGCCAGAACCGATAGCCAGTTCCTGCTTCAGCTCGGGCAGGATGGCGGTCGCCGAAAACCAGGTGGTCAGCGACAGAACGACAGCCAGGCAAAGCAGCGACAGCACGCGCCAGCGTTCGCTGTCGGCCGCCATGCCAGGACGGCTGTCGTCCACCGCACTCACGCGCCTAGCAGCGGAACGGTGAACACCGTGGCCGTGCCGGTGAGACAAAGCTCGCCCTGGCCGTTGCGCACTGATGTCTCGATCTTGCAGATCGGCTTGTCAGGGCGCACCTCCTTGACCTCGACGCGTCCGGTGATCTCCTCGTCAACGCCTACGGCCTTGACGAACTTCCAGGCGACTTCAAGGAACACGGTCCCTGGTCCAGGCAGGTCTTCGGCGACCAGCGCATTGAGGATGCCTGAGGTGACGCCGCCCTGGACGATCAATTTGCCGAACACCGATTTCTCGGCCAGCGCGCGGTCATAGTGCAGCGGATTGCGGTCGCCGGTGATGTCGGTGAAGGCCTCGATATCGCTGGCGCGCGTGCGGCGCGTGCGCTCGGCCAAGGCGCCGACTTCCGGACGACCCTTGACCACACCTACCCAGCCATCTTTCGTCTCGGTGCTCATTGCGGCTTCTCCTCTGTTGCGGTTTCCACTGATTTGAAGGCTGGCAGGACGCGACCGCCGATGGCTGTCGGTGCGAGCAGCAGCGCGTCTCCGACGTGCGGTGGCTGCGCGCCGGTCAGGATGAAGCTCAGCATGGTCGGGCCTTCGGCCAATTCGACCAGCCCGACCACATAGGGAGCGGCCGGCAGCCAGCCGGGATGGCCCGGCTTGCCCACTTGCGAAAAGGATTTCAGTCGGCCCTTGCCCGACGCCTCTTTCCAGACCAGGCGCTTGCCCCAGCAATGCGGGCACATCGGGCGCGGATAGAACACGGCCTTGCCGCAGTCCTCGCAGTGCTGGATTTTAAGCTGCCCTTGCGCCGCCGCGTCCCAGAACGGCTGGGTCAGCGTGGTGATCGTCGGACCGGGGGTCTTGAGTGCACTGAGATCGACGGACATCAGGCGGCTCCCAGCACGAGCGCGGTCGCCTCGCTCATCGTCGCGCCATTGCCGGTGACCAGCGCGAGCTCGGCCTTGCCGATCTGGCGTTCGCCCGCCTCGCCGCGCAGTTGACGCACCGCCTCGACGACATGCGTCATGCCGCCGGCAAGGTCGGGCTGGCCGAAGCCGAGCTGGCCGCCATGCGTGTTGAGCGGCTTGTCGCCTTGGTGCGAAAGATCGTGGTCGCGCAGCCACGCGCCAAACTGGCCCGGCGCACAGAGACCGGCGTCCTCGATCGTCGTGGCGACCATGATCGTGTAGCAGTCGTAGAGCGACAGGAGATCCATGTCATCGGCCCTGGTGCCGGACTGCGCGAAGGCCCGCGCCATGGCGCTCTTCAGCGGACCGGAGGTGAGGCAGGGCGCCTGGCTGACCGCGCGATGCGTGACCTTCTCGCCGGCCCCCAGCAAATGCACGGGACGCTTGCGCAGCGAACGCGCGCGCTCGGCCGAGGTGACGACAACTGCCTCGCCGCCGGCGACTGGCATGACGATTTCATAGAGATGCAGCGGCGAAGAGATCATCGGCGAGGCCAGCACCATCTCCACATCCGCCGGCTTGCCGAAGAAGATCGCGTCTGGGTTGAGCTGTGCGTTGGCCCGTGCCGCCGCGGCAATCAGCGCGAAATCCCTGGCGGTCGAGCCATGCGCCGCCATATGCGCCTGCATCAGCAGCGCGTAGGAGATATTGGCGCCCGAAGCGCCGAACGGCACGTCGAACTCGCGGATCGGATTGCGGTTGGGCGATCGCGGTGCAACCTCTTCGCGGTTGTTGGCGAGGACGCACAGCACTGTCTCGCACATGCCGGCCTCGATCGCCGCCGCTGCGCGCCAGACCATGCCGGCACCCGAAGCGCCGCCGAGGTCGACGACATTGGCCATGGCCGGCGCCAGCCCGAGATACTCAGCGACGGTCGCCGGAACATGCTGCGGCGTCTCGCCGACCTGCGGCCCGACCAGCAGCCCATCGATCGCCGCCGGCTCCAGCCCGGCATCGAGCACGGCCAGACGGGAGACCTCGGCGATCATCTCCAGCGTCGCCACGCCGCTGGTCAGGCGTTGCGGTTTCAATTCGCCGATGCCGACGATCGCTCCCTTGGCCCGGATCATGCCGCCTTGCTCCGGTCGAGCGCGCGGTATTCCTCGAGGCATGCGGGATTGGCGAGCGAAGCCATATTCTTCACCGGCTTGCCCTCGAGTGTGGTGCGGGCGGCCCCTTCCACCCTCTTGCCGTTGAGCGTGTAGGGCACGGCCTGCACCGCATGGATGCGGTGCGGCACGTGGCGCGGCGATGCGCCCGCACGAATGGCGCGGCGGATCTGCCCAGCGAACTCAGGCGTCAGCTCAAAACCGTCGCTGAGCTTGACGCAAAGCACGATCTCCTCATCGCCTTCGACCGGCGCGCCGAACACCAGGCAATCCTCGATCTCGGCAAAGGTTTCGCAGACGGCGTAGATTTCGGCCGTGCCGATGCGCACGCCGCCGGGCTTCAACGTCGTGTCCGAGCGGCCATGGATGATCCCCGAGCCATGCAGGCTCACCTCGGCGACATCGCCATGCGTCCAGATTTCCCGGCGTGCGGCGAAATAGGTGGCGTGGTAGCGCGCGTCGCCGTCCTTGCCCCAGAAGGTCAGCGGCATGGACGGGAACGGTTCGGTGCAGACGAGATCGCCCTGCCGGCCGATGACCGGCGCGTTACGCTCGTCCATCACCGCCACCGCAAGGCCAAGCCCCTTCACCGTCAGTTCGCCACGGCGAACGGCGTGGAGCGGCGAACCGAGCAGGAAACAGCCGATGATCTCGGTGCCGCCCGAGATCGAGGCGAAGATCATGTCGTGCTTCACATTCTCGTAGACCCAGTCGAACTGGCCGGGAGAGACCGGCGCGCCGGCCGAAAGCAGCGAGCGCAGCGATGACAGGTCGTGCAAGCGCCCAGGCGCGTAGCCTTCGGCGGCAAGTGTCGCCAGATATTTCGGGCTGGTGCCGAAATGGGTGACGCGTGCGCGCTCCGCCATTGTCCACAGCGGGCTGGCGTCGAGGCCATCAGCGGTCTTCAGGATCGGCGCGCCGTCATAGAGCACAACAGCCGCGCCGCAGGCGAGGCCCGAGATCAACCAATGGTACATCATCCAGGCCGTGTTGGTGTACCAGCTCATCACGTCGCCGGGGCGGACGTCGCCATGCAGCAGATGCTCCTTCAGATGTTGGAGCAGCACGCCCCCGGTGCGATGGACGATCGCCTTTGGCGCGCCCGTGGTGCCCGAGGTGTAGAGCACATAGGCCGGATGATCGAAGGGCACGCGTTCGAACTTCAGCGCACCGTCGCTGCCGAAATCGTCGAAGGCGAGACAGGTCGCCGCGCAGTCCGCCTCTGCGCGCGGCTCGTCGGTCAGCACCAGCGTGGTCACCGTCGGCATCGCCGCAACGATCTCGGCCAACCGATCGGAGATGTCGTGCTTCTTGCCCGCATAGCGGTAGCGCGGTGTTGCAAACAACACCTTCACGCCGATCTGGCCGAGGCGGTCGACGATCGCCGCAGCGCCGAAATCCGGCGAGCAAGACGACCAGACGGCGCCGACCGAAAGCGTCGCCAGAAGCGCCACGAGACCTTCGACACGATTGGGCAGGATACCACCGACGCTGTCGCCCCTCGCCACGCCTGCCGCGCGCAGGCCATGCGCTATCCTGGCGACGCGCCCGCGCAACTCACAGAGGGTGACGGTGCGGAAATGGCCGCTCTCGTCGGCCTCGATGACCGCAACCCGATCATCGTCGCCCCGCAACAGATTCTCCGCGAGATTAAGCGATGCGTCGGGAAAGAATTGGCTCCGCGTCATCGGCGCCTGGTCGTCGCGCAGGAAAGATCGCGTGCCCGGATCGCCGGTCACACCGGCAAAGTCCCACACCGCCCGCCAGAACGCGCCAAGGTCACTGATCGACCAGCGATGCATCGTCTCGTAGTCATGCGGGCTGAAGCCGTTGGCTGTCGCGAAGCGCGCAAGATTCGAGAATTGGAACGCGGCCGGCGCCGGCGTCCAAAGCACGGATGACATGAATTTCCTCCCGGAATGCAGGCCGGCGCGAAGCCGTCATCTTGTCTGCAAGTCACTTTCAGATTATTGGTTATAACCAGAATGTCAAGCGGCGAACACGCCCTCTGTGCCGCACCAATGGAGGACAGGAAATTGCAGGATGCAGTGTACATCGTCGCCGCCAAACGCACGCCGATCGGCAAGCTCAACGGCGCGCTCGCCGGCCTCTCCGCCGCGGAACTGGGTGGGCAGCTTATTCAAGCGATGCTGGCCGAAACCGGGCTTGCGCCTGATGCCGTCGGCGAGGTGATCATGGGCCAGGTGCTGACCGGCGGCGCCGGGCAGAACCCGGCAAGACAGGCATCGCTCAGGGCCGGCCTGCCGGTCAGCGTACCCGCGATGACGATCAACAAGGTGTGCGGCGCTGGCCAGAAATCGATCCATCTTGCCGCGCAGGCCATTCGCTGCGGCGACGCCGATTGCATCATCGCCGGCGGCCAGGACTCGATGACGTCCGCGCCGCATTTTATTCCAGGCATTCGCGGCGGCGTGCGCATGGGCGACCAGATCGTCAAGGATTCGATGATCACCGACGGGCTGTGGGACGCCTTCCATCAGGTCCATATGGGCGTCACGGTCGAGTCCCTGGCGCAGCGTTGCCAGATCACGCGCGATGAGCAGGACCGTTTCGCGTTGCGTTCGCAGGAGAAGGCCGACGCCGCTATCCGCTCGGGAAGGTTCGACGATGAGATTGTCCCTGTCTCGGTAAAGACAAGGCAGGGTGATGTCGTCATCGACCGTGACGAGCATCCAAACCCCTCGACCACCCTCGAAGGACTTGGCCGGCTGAAGCCGGTCTTCGATCCGGCGGGGACAATCACCGCCGGCAACGCCTCCGGGCTCAACGATGGTGCTGCCGCCGTGTTGGTTATGTCGGAGACACGGATGAACGAACTCGGGCTAACGCCCCTCGCCCGAGTTGCGTCCTATGCTTCAGCGGGGGTCGAGCCGATGGATATGGGGCTGGGACCAGTCGCTGCCTCACGCCTTGCGCTGCAGAAGGCCGGCTGGCAGGCGGCCGACCTCGACGCCATGGAGATCAACGAAGCCTTCGCCGCACAGGCCCTCGCCGTCAATCGCGAGATGGGCTGGAACGAGGAGATCATCAACATCAGCGGCGGCGCCATCGCGCTCGGCCATCCGTTGGCCGGGTCCGGCTGCCGCATCGTAGTGACGCTGCTCCACGAGATGACGAGGCGCAAGGCCCGCAAAGGCCTGGCCTCACTTTGCATCGGCGGCGGCCAAGGCGTGGCGATCTGCCTGGAGCGGTGATCCGAGACTCTAAGCAGCTGTCGTGTGAAAGCGGTGCACAATGGCCTGGCCACGCCACCTCCAAGATTTCGACCCGGCGCGAGGATTGCGTAGCGGAAGCCAATCACTGATCGCGCAAATAGAAAGGTAAAAAGAACCGCGAGGATACCTCCGATTGCACCGAAAATGCGCATGCCGAACAGCGTGGGGCCGAACATGGCTAATGCTATCGAGTCAAGGAAGTAGTAGAGATTCGCGCGGCCAAACCAGCCCACACCCACAATGGGTGGCGGCGAAGCGCCCAAAAATTCCATAGCGTTGTTCGCCTGCGCCGCTGCATCTCCATCAACCCTGTGGGGGAAGTCTGCCAGCGCGATGACATAAAGAGCGGCTGCGAGAACGAGGACGCAGCCAACGGCAATCATCTTGGCGAGCGGGCGAGAAGTGCTGCAAGATGGCAAACGGAACGGTTCGCGCACAGCGAACACAATCACGATGGCGAGAATATGCATCGCCAACCCGCTATTGCGGGAGCACCCGCCGGGTTCAAGTGAACGGAAACTTGCCCGATGACCAGGCATGCTAACGCTCCAACTACCCCGCTGGCACTAAGATACATCGCCTGACGGGCGGCCGTGTTGTGTCGAGCAAAGCGCCTGCGCTTGCCATCAGCGCCCCTCACGCCATCGTCACCCTCTCAAAAAGTTCGACTGCCCACTTTGTCACCCTTCGCCGGATACGCAAGAAGGCCGTTCGCCGCGCGATGACGCCACCATTCTCGAGGCGCAAAGCCTATCATGGCTCGAACCGAACTGTCGTTACGCGAAGGTCCGGAAAAGCGTTTGAGTGCGGGCATTTGAAGCGGTCCAAGCATTCCAGCCGCTTTGCGCCCGCGCGGTGCGATGATTCGGCGCGCCTGCATTTGATCAGCTTGAGGAAAGCGCCGGTCGGTTTGCTCTCAGATGGGGAGGAGGTGGACGTGGTTTGACCCACTCTGCATAGTCGTCGGGCAGCATGTCTTCCAGCTATATGAGATTGTGCTTTTCCGGGGAGAGGACCAAGTTATCGGGAAAGGGCGTGGTCGGCTATCGAATCAGTGCTCATACTGCGATGGAAATCCCGCAACTTCAGATGCCGATGATGATCAGACCTCTCAAACGTTCTACGCAATCCCAACAAGTGCTGGTTACGGGAGGTTCCGGCTTCCTCGGTATGTACTGTATTTTGCAGCTGCTCGATCTTGGATACCGGGTTAGATGCACTGTACGCTCGCTGACACGCGAACCAGAAGTCGTCGTACACTCGAGCAGATGGGCGCATCATCAATTGGCGCTTCTCTTTCCTTCATCGAGGCAGATTGGATGCCGATCCCGGTTGGGATGATGCCGCCGCCGGTAGCTCCTATGTGCTACATGTCGCCTCTCCATTTGCCGTTGGACAAAAGGGTGGCAATATTGACACCATCGGCATCGCCAGATCTGGCACACTACGAGTGTTGCGAGCAGCACATGAAGCGAAGGTTAAACGGCTGGTGATCACATCGTCATTCGTTGCCATGAGTTACGCTCGCGATATGGACACCGCTGAATTCACTGAGGCCGATTGGAGTGACTTGAGCATTCCCACTCTCACCGCCTACGTCAGATCGAAGACGTTAGCCGAAAAAGATGCCTGGGATTTTGTGAGGCAAAAAGGTGGGCCAGAGCTTACAGCAGTAAACCCGACGGTGATATTGGGGCCGGTCATGTGCCCCGACTATTCTCCGTCAATTTCACTCATCCAACGTATGCTGGACGGAAATCTGCCGTTAGCTCCGAAGCTTTCCTACGGGATCGTGGACGTCCGCGACGTCGCCGATCTACACATTCGCGCTATGACCGATCCTGCAGCAAATGGCGAGCGGTTCGTTGCAATAGCGGGTGAAACAATGAGCATATACGAGATAGCCCGGGTGCTCAGGTCGCGGCTGGGTGCTCATGGAGCAAAAGCGCCGCGATTTGAGATGCCAAACTGGGCGATGCGACTTCTCGCTTTGGTCAGTCCTGCGGCAAATCAAGTGACATCTGATCTCGGCAAAGAAAGGCGCGCTGGCAATGAAAAAGCGCGCTCCTTGCTTGGATGGTCGCCTCGATCAAACGAAGAGGCAATCATGGCGACCTGTGAAAGTCTGCTAAGGCTTAAACTTGTAAAATAGGAATTTGAGATCGGAAAACAGGTTGGCATGGGCGTTCGGCCGGACTCCGAGACTTTCGACTACGTGATCGTTGGCGCGGGTACCGCAGGCTCTCTTCTGGCCGCCCGACTTGCCAAAGAACCAGGCATTACAGTGTGCGTGCTGGAAGCAGGACCTGGCGACCTCAGGCCAGATGTGCGGGTCCCGGCAGGCTATGTGAAGGCTCTAACACAGCCCTCCATCGGCTGGAACTTCAGATCGCAGCCGATTCCCGAAGGCCAGGCCCTTCCGCTCTATCAGGGCCGGATCGTTGGCGGCTCCTCATCCATCAACGGGATGATCTATGTGCGGGGCCAGCCTGAGGATTTCGACTACTGGGCGTCGCTGGGTCTTCCGGGATGGAGCTACCGCGATGTGCTGCCTTACTTCAAACGAAGCGAAACGCGCATCGGGTTTGGCGACGATACGGTTCGCGGACGCGCGGGCCCGATCACGGTGGGCGACGTGGGCTGGTCGCATCATGCATCGGACGCATTTGTCAAAGCTGCCCAAGGGGCGGGATGGGATTGGAACCCAGACTATAACAGCGGCACGCAAGAAGGCGTCGCCTATGTTCAGCAGACGGTGCGACGCGGTTGGCGCGCAACGCCGGCGATCGCGATGCTGCGAACGGCGCTGCGTAGCGGCAGCATCGATCTGAAAACGCGAGCGCGTGCTGTCCAGATCATGTTCGACAAGCAGCGGGCGATCGGTGTCCGCTATGTGCGTTCGCGAGGCGGAGTTGAAAAAACTGTGATGGCGAAGCGCGAGGTCATCCTCTGCTGCGGAGCGATCAACACGCCCCGGCTTCTTCAGGTGTCAGGCGTTGGCGATGGAGAAATGCTTGCAAAGATCGGCGTGCCGGTTGTGCACCACCTCCCCGGAGTCGGCGAAAATCTCAGAGATCATTTTGTCTCCCGCATCGTGATGCGGGCAAGAGATGGCGTGACGACGCTCAATCAGATAGCGCGCGGCCCGAGATTGCTGGCTGAAGGAGTTCGATGGATGCTTGGCCGACCAAGCGCGCTGACGCTTTCGCCGTCGCATGTCTTTCTCTCCTGCCGCTCCGACCCTGAGCTGTCGCGGCCCGATCTGCAATGCATGTTCACCCCCGGCAGCTTTGGCCGGAATCGCGCCGGTCATCTTGACAGCCTTGCGGGAGTAACGGGCGCTTGGTGGCAGCATCGCCCGAAAAGTCAGGGATATGTGCGGGCGCTGACAAGGGACATGTTTGTCGATCCCGAGATTCAGCCGAACTACCTTGCGGCTCTGGCCGATCAGACGACCATGATTTCCGGAATGCGGTTGATATCAACGCTGTTGACCCGCGTAGAATTGGCTCCGGTCCTTTCCGAAATGATCCAGCCACCAAGCATGCCCGGTACGGACGAAGAGATTCTCGCCTTTTGCCGCGCATCCGGGACCGCTGGCTGCCACTTTGTCGGCACGGCTCGGATGGGTCCGGACGGCGATCCCCTGAGTGTCGTAGACGATCAACTGCGCGTACATGGGATCGAAAAGCTTCGCGTTGCCGACGCTTCGATCATGCCGACGATACCGTCCGCCAATACCTACGCTCCAACAATGATGATCGGCGAGAAAGCCGCAGTGATGTTGCTCAGCTGATTGCGGGCGGAATACCGGATAGCTCGCTTTGAGGCTCGGCAATCAATTGGACCGGAGTGGCCATTACGCAGATGTTCAGCGTCGAAATCGTTTCGGATTCGGCGTCCTTGTTCTTGCGATCAAACCAGTGGATCAGTCGGATACCGGCCGACACCGGATTGAAGCGGTGAAGTGCACTCGAATCTCCCGTGCCGCGTTCCGCGCTTTGCGCCCAGTTTTGCGGAAGCAGCCGCTTTTCGAGCAGCGGCTTCCCAAGCCCGTAGACGATATTGTGGACAAAGGGCATGCAGTAGTGGGTGTGGTTTACGACTTGTCCGATATCGAAACCTGCAGCTTCAACCTCGCCGAGCAAGAGTTCATGATCGTACAGACGCTCATGATTCGCCCATATTCCGGAGAGCAGTCCCGTGCGGATAGGCGTTCCAAGGGTGCGCTCGAGCAACCAATTGATCGGGTCCCACAGGAAAGGATAGTTTGCGTTGGGAACCGTTATCAGCAACAACCCCTCAGGGCGAAGGACGCGGCGCGCTTCTTTCAGGGCGGCGATAGGCATGGGAAGATGTTCGAGAAGTTCCGACATGACGACAGCGTCAAAGCTTTCATCCGGAAAGGGCAGATGGTCGGCGGACACATCCTGGACGACGGCGCCGAAACGCTCAGCCTGAAGCCGCGCTGTGGAAAGTGGTTCAGCGTCTCGTTCCACGCCCACGATTTCGGCGCCTAGCGAATGATAGAGGGGGAAATAAAATCCACGGCCGCAACCGATATCCAGAAGACTGTACGGCTGGCCTAGGAAACGGTCCCAAAGATTGGAACCTATCCATATCGCCCGACGTCGGAAAGCCGGATCCGCCTCGTTCTGAAATATCCGCTCGGCAATCGACCTGCCGCTATTCATTCCCTGCATTCCGCCGCAATCCTCATCTTCGACCCGGGGCAAGGCACATCTAGTCCGCGAGATAAAAAAGTGAAATACACTGAAAATGATGGAAGCGGGAGTGCGGTTGGAAGAGCCAAGGGTTTTGCGCTTTGTCTTACCTACCACCTCCCCAATGTGAGCGGCCTAACCCTGTCGGCACACGAAGTGGCGCTCTACGTCAAAAGTCTCGGTTTTCCAGTCAAGGTATTTGCCGGCCGCGTTCCTGACGATGCCCCGCGCCATGACACGGTCGATGGCCTGGAAATTGTCCGTACTCGCGCGATCTTTAGATTGGGCAAGGCTTTGGTGATGCCCACCTATGCGATGGACCTGTGGCGTTCGCTCGATGACATCGATGTGGTCAATGTGCATCTGCCTTGCCTAGACGCTGCAGCTGTCGCGATCGTGGCGAAGTTGCGCGGACGCAAACTGATCGTCAGCT
>NZ_RZTF01000003.1:11368-34129 GCF_004023175.1 Mesorhizobium sp. M7A.F.Ca.MR.362.00.0.0 | reverse complement strand
GACAGTCTGCTGCATGAGCAAGGCGCGCCTTGCCGACCGCCTCATGCGCGCGGTTGCCGCCATCCCCCATCTTATAGCCGGTGCCTGCGCCGACACCGTCCAGGTGGTATCGGAAGATTACGCCGCGCAATCAACCTTTTGCCGCATCTTCCGCTCGAAGGTAAAGACTGCGCCGCTTCCGATAGCCCTAAAGCTGTTTCCGGGCGAAGTCTGCCCGCCGAGAAAGGGGCTTCCGAAGGCCGCAGGGCATGTCTACCGCATAGGCTATGTCGGGCGGATCGCTAAACAGAAAACCCTTGAGGTCCTTTTCGACGCAATTCCGCATCTGAAAGGCGAACTCGATGCGCCCTTCGTAATTGATCTGATCGGCCCTGCGTCAGAAGTCGTCGGCGAAACCTATTGGCGCGACATCCTCGAATTGGCGGAAGCATCAGGAGGGACGGTGCAATATCGTGGAACGCTGACGGGGCGTCCCCTCGCAGAAATTTACCAGAGCCTCGACGTGCTGGTATTGCCCAGCATGGACCGGCTCGAATCTTTCGGGCTGGTGCAGGTTGAGGCCATGCTTCGACGGGTTCCAGTCGTCGCCTCCGACCTTCCCGGCATGCGGGTTCCAGTTGAGCGTACGGGGATGGGCAGGCTCTTCTCGCCAGGTAACCCAAAGGCACTCGCCTCCGCCCTGATCGACGTGCTTACCAACGGGCCTGAACATGAGTTGGACCCAGCATCCTTGGACAGGCTCTTTGGCGATGAAGTCGCCTGTGCTCCATACGTCGAAATGCTACAGGCGACATAGCGCAGCTCAAGACATACCAACTCGGCGGCGCGCCCACCAAAAGCGGGCACCGCGAGGGCCAACCAACTCGCATGCTGATTTTCCAGTTGCGGGACAACTGTTGTCTGGCACATCATGGCCCAACACTGCCTCTACAGTCGAGCATCACTCTGGCATCCCTCTCAACACCTATAGGTCCGTCTGGACTGCGCACGAAGGCATTCGTCGCCGCAGCGTGCCTCGTAATCATCACCTTTGGTGCAATGCTCAGATTGATGGGCACCAATTGGGACGAGGGGGCCAACCTTCACCCCGATGAGCGCCACATGGTTTCCGTCGTTATGGAATCGATGCGAGCCTTCGACGAATTCAAGCCCGGAGAACTGTCTGTCAGCGACACATGGTTTGCCGCCGGCAAATCGCCCCTTGATCCGCGCCGAAAAAATGGCCTTTACGTCTATGGCGAGTTTCCGCACCTTGTCCTTAGCCTGGTGTCGCGTGCCGCGGATGATGGCTGGCCCCAGGTCATGGAACGGGCACGGATTATCGGGTCCGCCATCGACGCGTATACCATCCTGGCAGTGTTCCTTTTGTCTGGCCTTTTGGTGCGAAATTCGATCGCCGGCCTGTGCGCTGCGACACTGTATGCGTTCCTGCCATCGGCAATCCAACAGTCCAACTTTTTCACCGTCGACGTGTGGCTGACATCGGCCGCTATCTGGTGTCTGCTAGCCGCGACGCTGGTGGTGACAACGAAGGGCCACCGTTCGGCTCTTGTCTGGGCACTTGTCGCGGGAGGCCTTGCCGGCTTGGCCGCCGCCTGCAAAATTCCAGGCTTTGCGCTTGTTGGAGCAACGTGCCTCGCCGTCATCGCACGTTACGTGCGAGCGGGCAGGGAGCGCCATTTAGCCGATCTTTTGACAGGCCTGTTGCTGAGCTTCGTTGCCGCTGGCCTCATTTTCCGGCTCGCCAGCCCTTTCACGTTCCAAGGGCCTGGATTCTTCGGCCTTGTCCCCACCGAAAACTTTATCAAGGGTTACAAGGAGATGAGCAGGCTGGTGCTGGATCAAGGCTTCCCTCCGAACTGGCAATGGTTCGGGGGCTATGGACCAAGGAACGCTCTTGCCGACTTGGCTCTTTGGGGCCTGGGTTTGCCTACAACGTTTGCCGTTGGCATCGGCGCCATCGTGGCTGTGCGCGATCGGGCGCTCTGGCCGAGCTTGCTACCCTTAGTGGCGGCTACCGCGGTTTTTGCCTTCTACTGGCTTACAGTTCCGAACCCGGCCTTACGCTACGTCTCCCCTGCCCTGCCCGCATTCTGCGTCCTGTCGGCGCTGGCTTTCGCAGCGATGTTCTCGGAGCGATGGACCAGCGCAGTCGCGGTGCTTTGCATTGGCATGGCATGCATCTGGGGCTATGGCATGGTGACCCTACATACCACGACCAACAGTCGCGTTGCCGCCTCCCGGTGGCTATGGCTGAACACCGACAAGGGCACAGTACTCGCTAACGAGACGAATTGGGACGACGGCCTTCCGGTGAATGTCCGTTTACCGGGCTCCAAGGACTTGACGTGGGCAGGACTGGAAGACCATTTCGTCTTTTCAGTCCTTGGTCTTGAAGCGCCCGACACGCGAGAGAAGGCTCTGCAGATCGCAAGGGTTCTCGACCATGCCAATCTGTTGATTATCTCGAGCGAGCGTATGCGTAAGCCAATCATCGATCTCCAAAACCGCTTCCCAATGTCGACCGCCTATTATGCGATGCTGGCAGACGGCAGCCTCTGCTTTGAACCGATCTACCGCTCGAAGTTAGGTTACCCTGTGGCAGGCTTCCAGTTTGACGACACCGGTGTTCAGGAGCCATGGAGCGTCTACGATCACCCGACAGTGGAGATCTACCGAAAGCAGCCCTGCTTCGACGGCAAGAAAGTGGAAACGACGCTACTTCAAGCCTTACCCAAAGGCTGATGGACGAAGGCAGGCGGCGAGTTCCCGCTGGTTAAGGCTCTGACAGCGACGGCTGCGGTGTCGATAGCGCGCCTTATCGCAGCGTCCATATCGATATAGGCATAGCTGCCAAGGCGCCCGAAGAAGGTCACTCCGGGGCGCTGCCGCGCCAATCCAACATAAGCCTCCAGCAACCGCTCATCGGCGGCCAGGCGAAGTGGGTAGAACAGCGCACTGCCACGGACCGCCGATTGTGCATATTCCTTCCAGATAATCGATATCGGCGATCTGTGATTCCGCCAAGGCGACAGGTGCCGGTGCTCGGTCATGCGTGTCCACGGCGTACCAGGGTCAGGGAAATTCATGACAGGACAGCCGAGGCCATCTCCGGTGGTGCGAACTTCCTCGAAACGCAGCGTTCGATAGCCCAGGTCGCCAAGGCAATAGCCGAAATACCGGTCGATCCCTCCACTGTAGAAGGTGTGGTCGAATGTCTCGGTCAATGTTTCGGAAGCAACGCCAAGCCGAAGTTCGATGTTTCGGTGGTCGAGAATGGCAGCGACGATGGCTGTGTAGCCGTCGCGCGGCATCGCCTGCTGCCGATGATGAAAATAATTGCTGTCATAGGAAAACCGCAGCGGCAGGCGCTTGAGAATGCTGGCCGGCAGCAATTCCGGTTCAACGCCCCATTGCTTTTCCGTGTAGTGGCGGAAAAACGTTTCATAAAGCCGCTCGCCGACCATCGACAGCGCCTGCTCACGAAAATTGGCGGGATCTGCGATCGGCGGTTGTAAGGTCTTGATGAATTCCTCTGCTTCCGCAGGCACCATTGCACTGTGGAAGAACTGATTGATAGTCAGCAGGTTGACGGGAAGGGAATAAACCTCGCCGCCGACCGTGGCAAAAACCGAATGACGGTAAGGCATCCACTCTCCGAACTTTGCGACGAATGCCCAAATCTCATCGTCGTCGGTGTGGAAAATATGAGGCCCGTAACGATGGATCATGATGCCGGTTTCAGCGTCCTCCGACGTGTGGCAGTTGCCTGCCGGATGATCACGCTCATCAACGACGAGGCAAGACAATCCGGCTTCGGCGAGTTTGCGGGCGATAACCGCCCCGCTGAAGCCGGCACCCACAACCAAAACTCTTCCCAAGCGCTTCCTGCTGTCTAATGTTGTTGTGCTTTTCTCTAAGCTTGTGATAGCAACCTCAGTGTCTGTGGTCGAGCCTTCAAAGGCACGATCGCTAGCCGCCGCAATAGCCGGCGTTTCATTGCCGGGAGGTCGCATAGCGCGCTGACGGCCAGTTGTGTCTTTGGTGTGCTGTTCATGCCGATCCTGTCCGTGATCATTCCTGCCTACAATGAAGAGCAGAATATCGAAGGGGCACTCGACGACGTCCTCAAGGACGTCGTCGCTGTCGTGACGGATGTTGAAATAATCGTTGTGAACGACGGCAGCACCGACCGCACGGCCGCGATCGTAAACGACGTCGCTCAGCGCGATAGCAGAATCAGGCTGCTGAACCAGGTCAACAAGGGCCATGGCCCTGCCCTCGCCAACGGCCTGGAGCAAGCGAGAGGCGAATGGCTGTTCGTTCTCGATAGCGACCGCCAGGTCTCGCTCGCTGAGTTTGCCAAGCATTGGGCAATGACGCCCGAATACGAAGCCATACTAGGCCTGAGGCGACCGCGTCACGATCCATTGCATCGCCTTGTTATTTCGTTTTTTATGCGGTTGCTGTTGCGTTTGCAGCTTGGTACGGCGGTAGGCGATGCGGGCGCTCCATACAAGCTCGTGAAGCGACAGATTTGGTTGCAAGCGAGCCAAACGATGCGTGACGACTGTTGGGTTCCGTCTGTTTTGCTGGCGGCACATATACTCTATCGTCGCGATATACGTGCAATCGAAGTGCCCGTCATGCACCAAAAGCGCCCTCACGGCCACTCAACGCTCAATTTGCGCAGGCTCGTGCGTTTTTCGCGCGAAGGTGCAGCTGATATAGCTCACTATCGCAAACGCATGAAAAAGCAAAACGCGGCAGTCCCAGCCCAATGATCGATGCGGCAAGCGTCGGGTCGGCGCTTCTGTTTTGGTTTACAATAAGCGCATGCGGCTTGCTTGCATGGCCATTGGCGGCAGCCTTATTTCCGCAAGATGACGATTTCGGCTTTTTGGCCGCAAAGCCTCTCGCCTGGCTGGTCGGCGCCTATTGCGGGTGGCTTGCAGCCGTCGCAGGCATCCCATTCTGGCGATATGGGTGGATAACCGGTCTACTTGGGCTCTTGGCAGTTTTTGCCCTAACATTTCGAACAAAGCTTCGAATGCCGCCAATCAAAAGGCTTGTGCAGTGGGAGCTCGGCTTTTTGACCCTCCTGATGGTCGGCATTCTCATCAAGGGTAGCGCGGCCGACATTGAGGGCCTCGAGAAGTTTATGGATTTCGGCTTCATCAACGGGGCGCTGCGGGCCTCGTCGATGCCACCTCCCGACCCTTGGTGGATGGGACAGCCGATCAATTACTATTATTTTGGTCACGTCGCTGCGGCATGGCTTATTCAGTTGAGTGGCGTGCCGGCGGATCACGGTTTCAACTTGATGGTCGCAACCGTGTTCGCCTTTGCGGTATCGCTGACCTACCGGATTGTCCGTGGGTGCCTGGGCAAGATGAACGACCGTATCTCGGTTGTGTGCGGGCTCGTGGCGGCATCACTTGTGGCATTCGGCGGCAACTTCCACAGCGTCCTTTATGGACCTTTCCGCGCGCTGTCGCCGACGACTTACAGCCGCGGCTTCTTTTATCCGGATTCCACGCGCTTCGTCGGCTTCGATCCACTAACCGATGACAGGGGCTTCACCGAGATGCCAGCCTACGGCTTCGGTGTCGGCGATTTGCATGCACATGTCCTGAATCTGCCCGTGGCGTTCATGATCCTTATGATCTTTGCTCGCATCGTCGAGCGCGAAACAGGGGCGGCCGCACATTATGGCCTTCGCTGGCGAGAAATCATTATCCTGGCACTCCTTTTCGCGATCTCGGCGATGAGCAACAGCTGGGATGCGGTGTCCTACGGCTTGCTGTTGCCGCTGACAGGGCTCCTTTTGCTGACGCACCGCAAAGGCCGCCGGCTAAGGCTTTTCGTCAAGCTTTCCCTGACTGCCGCGGTGACTGTCGGCCTTGCCTTGGTGCTCGCCTCTCCATTTCTGGTCAGCTTCAAACCGATCGCATCAACCTTGCGCTGGATGGACGGGCGAACTCCGTTCTGGCAACTGGCAGTCCTTTACGGTCATATCGCGCTACCTTGCCTGATTCTTCTGGTTGGCTTGTTCGTGGCCTTCGGCCGCGACCCCCGCTGGAGAGTTGGAGCCTTGCTGGCTCTGTGCGCGCTTTGCCTGATCGCCCTCCCGGAAATCGTCTATGTCAAAGACATTTACGGTGCGGATAACAGGCGTGCGAACACCATGTTCAAACTCGCCTTCGAGGCGCAGCCAATTGCTATGATGGCAAGCATGATTTTGATCGGCCTTCTTTTGCAACGGAAAGGGGTGATCGCCGCTGTGGCTGCGCTCGTTCTTGCGGCTCCATTGCTGGCGACCTTGTCCTATGCCGATGACATCTACCGATATCGGGTTTTCCCGATGAGTGAGCGCACCTTTACCCTCAGCGGTACCGGCTTCATAGTGCGCAGTCGCCATGACGATATGGCGCTGATAGACTGGCTTCGTTCGCAGCCTTCAGACCGTCTAATCATCCTGGTGGAAGCGCCGGGCGACAGCTTCACCCAGAAAAGCAGGCTTTCTGCATTCTCAGGCGTTCCAACGATTGTCGGTTGGCGCGGACACGAATGGCTTTGGCGCGGTGATATTTCCAGCGCCTATCGCCGATATGATGAAGTCGCGGCGTTCTACAATTCCACTACCCTGCGGCAAGCCTGTGCATTGGTCGCAACCTATGGGGTTACCCATGTGGCCATCGGCACTGTCGAGCGCGAGGTGTTCCCAGGTATCAATGCTGATATTTTCAGGCAGCTTGGGCCAATTGTGGTGCAAAGCGGCAACTCAATGATTATTCAGGTGGAACCAGCCAGTTGCGCGAACTGATCCGGGTTTACCTTTGGTAATGTTACGTTATGGTTATTTGCGTTCGCGCACTGATTTGGACGGGGGCCGGGTTGGGCAGGGTTTGGAACAGGCAAAGCTGGTGGTGGCTTGGAGTATGTGTAGCGCTGCTTCTGCTGGCAACGGCTACCGCTGAAGCTCGCAATGTGCCGGGATCCGCGTCTGCCGTGCAATCGCGAATCGACCAGGCTGTTGCGACGTCGCTCATCGACACGACCGCAATAACCGCGCGTGACGCGGCATTGTTTGATCTTTGTCAAAATTATCTGGGGCACGCAAACGCCGATGCCAAGGCGCTGCGCGATCCCTGTGAGTGGGGCATTTCGCTCGGCGGCGGCGTTCGCTACGTCGAAGGTTCCCCGAATGGCTTCGGCTTCGATTTCACCTCTGTGTTCGGAAGCCTTGCCATAGCGCACAAAATCTCCCCGAACGTCACCGTAGTCGCGTCGTTAATTGCTGAGCACGGAAACGGCGATCTCGACTATAACAAGGGCACACTGGACAATCGCGGTGTCGGTGGGCTGGCTGGCGTCATCGTCAAGCTGCATGACACGCTCGATTTTAGCGTCCTCGGTGGCGCCGAGTGGCTGAACTACCGGACGACCAGGTCCGGGGGGACCTATAGAGGCGAATACGACGCGATGCGCTATATCGTCGACGCGCAACTGCAGGGAACTCTGAATTCCGCCAACTATTTCATCGCATACGGCACGGGGCTGCGATACATTCGGCAGGACAACGACGCCTATCAGGAATATTCGGGCGGCAGTCCATTTGCCGCCGTTCCTGGTTCGGGCTTTACGGTTCTCACCGGCCTGGCCGATCTCAAACTGGGCACCAAGCTGCCGGGCCTAACGCCATATGTGCAGGCCACAGGCTACGTGAATTTTCTTGAAAATACCGATTTCGCAGCTTCGTTCGGAGCAGTAACGCCCGAAGACCAGCAGATCTCTGGCAGGCTTGGAATAGGGGCAGATATCGAATTCCTGTCAGGTAAACTCTCGCTGGTTGCCGGCGTTTTCGGTGGTGAGGACGGTTTCCAGGGCGCTGATGGCGGATTCAAGTTCTCGAAGGGGTTCTAAGCGTGACCAGGGCAGCGACACTCAGCGCACTGGGCATGACCGCCCGGACTCGCTGGCCGTCTGCCGATATCGCGATGGTGGCGGCGCGCGTTGCTCTGTCCGGCACGCTTCTTGCCGCCGCAATGTGGCTTTCCTCCGACGAATTCGCCTGGCGCGATCTCGCCGCCATCGGCCCGGGTAGCATCGCGACATGCTTGTTGTTGTCGGGGGTGATCGTGTTCACGCTCGCGTGGCGCTGGCGATACATCGTGGCAACAACCACAGAAGCGCCGACCGTTCCTTCAATGGCGGATTTCAGCGCTTTCACTTGGGTTGGACTGGCGGTCAATCAGCTCGTGCCATCGGTCGTCGGCGGCGATGCGGTGCGGATAACATTGCTGGCACGCTGGGGCATACCGGCCTCGGCTGCGGCAGGCTCCGTGATCGTCGACAGATTTTATGGCGTGCTTGGGCTGCTCGTCGTCTGTCTGGCGGCGGCACCGATGTTGAGCACCGCCCTCTTCTATCCGGCAATGATCAGTTCAATAGTCATCGTGATTGCTGTTATCGCATCTGGCTTACTGGCATGGTGGACTTCGCGGCGCTCGAGCATCTTCCAGCGTTTGTCGACGATGGTGCTTACCGGCATTTCCTGGCGCAGCCTGCTGATTATGGTTCCCGTGGCTATGGCGGGGCATCTGGCCAACATCGCCATGTTCCTCGTCATTGCGCATGCGCTGGGCGCTCAGGCGCCGATATTGCCGACGATTTCCGTGCTCGCAGCCGTCCTGCTCGCGTCGGTTCTGCCCTTTTCGATTGCGGGCTGGGGATTGCGCGAATTCGCGTTGGTAAACGCGTTTACCCATCTCGGCTTAGACCATGACAAGATTGTGCTATCTTCCGTCGCCTATGGACTTTTTGTCCTTGTAACTCAGGCAGCCGGATTTCTCATGATCCTACGGAGAAAACGCACGTGAGCGCCCGGCTTTTCAATCTTCTTGTAAGTGCAGGCCTGTGCGCCGCGCTTCTGCTGGCAACTGGGACAGCCGTCAAAGCGCAAAGCAACACGCCAACAAACACGCCGACCGACACCGTCACCCCCACCGCAACCAACACGCCAACCGACACCGTCACCCCCACGGCAACCAACACGCCAACCGACACCGCCACCGCCACCGTAACCAACACGCCAACCAACACTCCGACCGGGACCCTCTCACCGACTGCAAGCAATACGCCTACCCTGTCGTTGACGCCTTCGGCGACCTCCACGCCTGTCGATGTCAATTCAGTTCCCGGCGGGAATTCGAATTTCAGCGTACCCGCCTTGCTTTTCGTCGTCGTTGGCGCCTTGCTGGCACTCATGCTCTGGGCTAGGCAGTCCGACCAGCGAAGATGACGGTTTCGGACTATCGCGCTGGCCAAGCTCCACGACGAGAGCGCCCTTGGCAGTTGATCATTTTAACCCTGACCGTCCTCTTTGCAGGCTTCGTTCTTCTCGAAACGCCTCCAATTGCCGCTCTGTTCGGCATTGTCACGAAGGGTCTGGCGATCGTCGCTGCCTCGCTTCTTTCTCTCATCGGCTTCGATATGGTTCGTCACGGCGTCGAGTTGCGGGACACGGTGTCGGGCCACGCCGTTGCCGTCACGTCGGCCTGTGACGGCAGCGGCCTTATCGTCAGCCTTTTCGCAATGACCGCATGGCTCGGAGGGCGAACGAACACTTTTCCGAAACCCGTTATGGCTATCCTCGCTGCTGTAGTCGTCATCTTCATATTCAACCTCGCCAGGGTGATCGTTCTGTTCCTCTCGATTGGAACGCCCACACTGATGCTGGCGCAGCATCTCTACGTCGCTCCTCTGCTAAGTTCGGTGCTGGTTGCCGTGCTTGCATGCAACGCGCGCGGCTTGCGACTGGCGGACATTTTGCCAAGCCTGAAGATCTGGCTCGCCGTTGCCTGCCTTGGCGCGCTTGCCTGGTATGTTGTCAGCGACGATGTGAGTTGCGTCGTTGCAACGCCAATTTCGAACGCGATGCTTCGGCTAATGCCGTTCGGCGTGTCGCAAAGCATTGCGTGCTCTGAAGCCGGCGCGCTGCTGACGACGACAGGTGTTCTTGCGCTCCAGCCACCCGCCTTTGTCACGACCGGGTTTTACCCGTCGGACTTTACCTTGGCCGCGTCGCTGGTTTTTGCATCGCTGATCGTCGCTTCGCGGGGTGCGGGCTTGCCTATGCCCAGGATGTTGGGAAGGATGGTGTCGGCTATCTTGCTCTTCTGTGTTGCCATGACGGTCGCAGCACTCACTATCGGCTATGACGCAGCGACAGCCGCGCAGACCACCACCGTGTCGTTCAATGGCATTGTCGAGACGTATCATGCGCCGTCGCTTTTTCTACTTGGAACTCTGAAGGCCGCGCAAAATATGCTGGTGCATTTCAACCTTTTCGTCCTGCCCTTTGCCATGGCGGGCAGGCATGAGCCGGGAGCCGCAGCGTCTCCGCCATTGACCAGACGTCCGCCCGATGGTCGACCATCCCGGCGGCGGCGCAGATGACATTAATGCCGCTTAGCGACCGCCACTTGCGGGAGTGGTTGTGGTTTGTCGTCGCGCTCGGGGCGGTGCTGCGAGTCCAGGGATTGGGCTGGGATCATGGGCTGATCCTTAACCCGGACGAGCGGAACATCATCACCGCCGCTGCACGGCTGTCTTATCCAGATCATCTCGTCTCCGACTTCAGCGCCTATAACGGCCTTGCTCTCTATCTGCCACGCTTTTTCGCAGCCTTGATCTCTCCCTTCATCGGTACTCAGGGATCGGATCCGGCCGCCATACAATTTGCCGGACGCGTCCTCTCCGCGCTTTGGTCAAGCTTGACCTTAGTCATCCTCGCGCGCACCGCGCAGCGAAGTTTCAGCCCTCGTGTCGCGCTCTTCGTCGCAGCCTGTGCGGGCGCTTCGCCAGGGCTGATCCAATCAGCACATTTCCTGACTACGGAAGCGGGGCTGATCCTTTGCCTGTGCGTGATGATTCAGCTTTGCCAATTCTACAATCGCGGTGAGATCCCCCTCCTGCGCTTCGCGCTGCTGAGCGGCGCGGTGGTCGGGCTCGGCTTCGGGCTAAAAACGACAGCGCTGGTGTTCGCGCTATGCCCACTCACCGCCGTTGCCTGCTCCATCCGGGCGCGAAACCAAGTCGTAGAGGTAATCAAGGCAGGGGGTGCCGCGACCGTCGTGGTGCTCGTGCTGGCACTCGTCACGACACCGCAACTGTGGGCCACCCCCGACGCCTACTTCGCTACGATGCGTTTCGAGGGCGGTGTCGTACGTGGCACCACAGACGTCTTCTGGACTTACCAATTTGTCGGCACGGTCGGCGGCCTGTTCGAACTTTCTCAACTGCCGTGGCTTCTCGGTCCAATCGTGCCGGCACTGGGTCTGGCCGGCATGGTTGCGCTCGTCCTCGATCTGAGGCGCGGCAACAGAATGGCGCTCGAATATGTTCCAGCACTTGCTCTCGCCATCGTTTACGGCGCGATCGTTTGCAGTTGGCACGCCAAATTCGTACGCTATTTGGCGCCGCTGCTGCCCCTGCTGATCCTGTTCTCAGGCTATTTCATCAGCCAGTTGCGCGTCGGCAGGATCCGGGCCGGAGCCATGCTGGCCACAGGCGTGGTTACGGGACTGGCCGGCTTGATGCAGGCGACCATCTATCAAAAACCCGACCCGCGCATCGCCGCTTGGGACTGGATGGTGCCGCGCCTAGCCGCAGGCGATGGTGTGGTCGTCGAGCCTGCGGATGTCGGGCCACCATATTGGATCCCAAGCGCCACGCCGCTCACGACCAAGATGCTGCCGTTGCTGGATGTTTCATCGCCCGACAAGATCGCCAGGATGGCCGATGTGCTTGCTGGCAGCAGATGGTTGATCGTGGCCAGCCGTCGGCACTATTCGGTCCTTCCAAGGCTCCTCGGCCGGTTCCCCGAAATGTGCCCATACTACGCTGCTTTGTGGTCAGGGAGACTCGGATATCAGCTTGTGGCTACCTTCCGGCGCCGTCCGGTCTTGCCGCCCCTACTAGACCCTACAGGCCAAGCGGAGGAGACGTTCACGGTTTTCGACAGCCCGCAAGTCTTCATCTTTGAAAAGACGGTGCCGCTTCCAGCCCCGGCACTTGTTTCGGCAATCAGTGATTCCGCGAGTTGCGCGCCGAAGCACTAAACTGCCTGGATGTAAGCCGCCGTCCCAAGGCAGATCAAGACAAGGCTAACCGGATCGGCCGCGGCAAACATAACTGGGTCGCCGCCGATTCTGCCGTCGATTGCGCGTCGCCACAGGTGCAGGAGCCAAAGGCAGACGGCGACCGCCGCGCCCCAGAGCCAAACAGGATCACGATAGTGAAGGACGACGGCATTGCTCCAGGCGAGATAAGCCAAAATCGTAATCACTGTGGCAAAGGCAAAAAAACCGGTGCCCGCCAGCAATGAAGACCTGTGCACATGGGTATAGCCCCGACCCGAGGGCACTGTGGCTGGCGTGCTTATGGAAGAAACCTCATCGATGCGTTTTATCAAGGCCAGCGCCATGAATAGATTTACGCTGAGACAGATGAGCCAAGGCGATAGGGACGTCGCGGTGATCTCGCCGCCGATCAGCAGCCGCCAGACATAGAGTCCGGTAAGGATTGCGACATCCGTCCCTACAAACCGCTTGAAATATGCACTGTATGTAATGGTGGCGACGAGATACGCAGCGACCGCGATGGCCACCGTGACGCCGATCGCCGCTGCCGCCAAAGTGAGCGATGCCGCCGCCATCCCGATCGCAACAGAGAGCGCCCGCTGAGGTTTTATCAGTCGGCCCGCGATCGGACGGTGACGCTTGCGCGCATGTAGCCTGTCAAAGGTCGCGTCCTTGATATCATTGACGATGTAGCCGGCTGAAGCCGCGAGGCTCATCACGACCATACCGACGACGAGCTTTATGCACATGCCGGCAGAAATCGGCGCGTGGGAGAAAATAACAGGTACGACCAGAAGCAGGTTCTTGATCCAATGCGCCGGCCTGATCAGCGAGAACCAAGCCGAAAGACTTGATGCCATTCCCTCGCTATCGGCCGTAGCTGACAAACTTTCCACCCTTTGGTTCGCTGTCCCACGATGACCCCACTCATAGCCTCTCGTGATCAGATTGGCCATGTAACTTGGATCAGACAATCGCAGTCCTCATTCCTCAGACTCCGGCATCTCAAAGCGTGAAATCGACGATCAAGGCTGAATGATCTGAGCCGGGTGCTTCGATTTTTCGAACCGAACGAACGACGACCTTTCCCTTTTGCAAAAGCTGATCGATGGGCAGTCCGGCAAAGCGCAGTAGCGAGGGCAAGCTATACGGGGACCAGGTCGGTCCGACAGAAGGTACGAGCGTGAGCTCGCCTGCCTTGGCGATCCGGCCCGTGGCGGCGCTCCAAGGTGTCGCATTGAAGTCGCCAGCCAGCAAGGCGTTCGCGCCGAGGCGGCCGATTTCTGGTGCCAAAGCCTCTATCTGGTCGCGTTGCGGGAACGGCCATGGCCATTTCAAATGCACGGCAGCAACAGATACTGTTTTGCCGTTGAAGTTGATCGAGGCCGCGGCAAATGATGTGTTGCCGATGCAGGTGGGTGGCCGAGTCGCATCGAATGATCGCCGGGAGAATATTGCCACACCATCGATCGGACGGACGCCGCAAAGGATTTTGTGAGGATAAAGGTCGTCAAGCGAGGCAAGTTCCTCGACCCATTGGTCGTTCACTTCCTCCAAGGTGACGACATCTGCCTTCGTATTTCGGATGACAGCCAGAAGTTCGAAGGGCGTCGGATTGTTGAACCGGACGTTGATCTGTAGCAGGCGGAATATGTGCGCTTTGTCCTGGGACACTGTTTCTCTGGCAAAAATTTGCCCGACCGGGACGTTTGCGGAAATGGCGAGCACGCCGCAAAGCAAAGCGCAAACCCGCGCAGCACGAGAGCCGCTCCATGAAACTAGAACCAAGGACAATACCAACACCGCCGCGAGATGAAGCCGAAAATGGCTGACCGAATCCAGCGCCGGATGGAGCGTATTGAGGAACCCGGCTACGAGCAGCGCCGCCACCACGACTGTCCAAGCTAACAAAAACCGCCTCCGTAGGCGCCGCCATGGCGTTCTCGCCGGGATCATCAGAATGTAACCCTCTTGAAGACGAATTCCGGCTTGGAAGTTATCAACAACATTACCAAGCGCCAGAGCGTGCGGGCATAAATCATGTGCGGTTGCTTGCCCTGAGGCGCACGGCGCGATGGCGCTCCGGCTGGACCTCTGGCTGACTGCATTTATTTACATGGCCCCGCGCGGGCGGCAATCATGCTTCCGCTTGTTCCACAGGAAGACGCGTCCGCATCAGATCGGCATATCGTGAGAGGCCGGCCTCCAACGTCACGGTTGCCTGCCAGCCGAGCAGCGCTTTCGCTCGTCCTGGATCACCGACAAATTCATGCACATCGAAACTGCGCGGCGGGGCGATGACGAAACGTCCGCGACCGTTGCCGGCAGCAATTGCACGGTTGGCCAATTCTTCAAGCGAGGTACTCCGGCCAGAAACAAAATGGATTGGCGGCAGCCGCTGTTCACCCGCAAACAGTTGACTCGCCACCGCAGCGACTCCGGGAGCGACATCGTCGATATGGGTGAAATCGAACGCACAATTCGGCCCGTCGAGGCGCAATGTGCCGCCGGTCACCGCCGCGCCTACAAAAGCCGGCACGACCCGGTCGGCATGATCGTTCAAGGCTCCATAGACGCTTGAGAACCGCACAATTGCCGTTTTCAGCCCGGCTCGGCGCGCCTCAGTGACGAGATTCTCTGCCTCATGCTTGGACCGGCCGTAAATGTTGATGGGAGCGAGGGCAATGTCTTCGTTTACAAGCTTTCCCGGCTGGGGACCATAGACTTCCCGACTGCTCGCATAGATGACCCAAGGTTTGAGTCTGCTTTTCAGGGCCGACTGCAGAATGTGACGCGTAGCATCGACATTGACGGATTGACACAGCGCCGGATGACGCTCCGCTTCGACGACGCGCGATACAGCCCCGAGATGGATAATCCCCGTCACCTGCGACGCGGCCGTCTCGACCTTTTCCTGGTCGCATATATCGAACGGGGTATCCGAGCGAAGGTCTGCGAAAAGGACACGGTTGCCAGTTCGCAAGAGCAGTTGGGCCACCGCCTTGCCGACAAGTCCATGCGAACCGGTAACCAGGACAAATTCATCATGCATGCAGTTTCTACCAATGCGCTGTCGACGTCGGGGCCTGGGACTGTAAAGTGGAACCGTGCTTCCGAAGAGAGTAGAGCTGACAAATGCCGGTTGAACAACCTGCGCGAACCACTTTCAGAAATTTCGTATCGGGCGCGCGGGCTTCTACTCGCCCCGAGACGGGCGACGCGGTCGTCAAGAAACGCAATGACAGGATGGCTACGGCAGGGTTGCCCCTAGGTTCAGGACCCATTGCTGTCAGGTGCGCGGTAGATTCCATAGCTGACCTTGACGAGCAGGCCCTCATCACACATGCGAGCTAGATAGTCAGGCCGAGGCGGGCAGCTCTCTCAATTCGCGGCCGCTCCCTACTCCCTGACATGCAGTTAGTAAATAGGCGGGTATGTCTGCCGAGACTGCGGAGCCTATACTTTTCCGAATACACGTCGGCCAAATTTACCAGGATGACTCTCATCACTTGCGGAAATATCCACTTTAGGAGATGCTGATCTAAAGCCTTGGAGCCTTGGGAGGGCGGGGGATGAAAAGAAAAACGTTGATGGTGCTCGCCGCCATTGTGTCGCTTTGCGGCTGCCAAACAAGCAATCAAGCCGACTACATGCAAATAGGATACGGGCCTAGTTTCGAGGTTGCCCATGCTCAGTGCGAGATGCGCAAAGGATCAGTAGACCAGGGCTACCTTGCAATTGGATCGCCCGCATTTGTCGCGGGTGCTGGGCTCGGCAACGCACTTGGCAATGCGATCGCCGAAGATCAGTACATGAAGAACTGTCTAATCATCAGCGGCTGGAAACTCGCGCCGCATGGCAAGGGCGCCGCAGCTGCCGCCACTGCCGTTGCCACAAGAGCGCCACCAACTCCCTATGGTGTCCAACGCGCCCCTGGCAGTTGGATCAACACGGCCCTTCTGGATTGGTCAGCCGCCAACAACAAATGCGTCGCCGGTGACAAGGCGTCCTGCGCAACTCGAGCCAAGCTCGGTACGCAGCTCAGAGCCGCCGGCGTCAATCCGGCGCCGATCTGATGCACGGGGTTTCCTTGTGAGAGCCTTTGTTAGCCAGAAGAGGCCTCGATCCTGCTCTGGGCCGATCTGATCGGCAATCTTCTGCCGCCAGGTACGATCATAGCGGTGGCCACATGCCTGCGAGACCTGGTTTCCCGGCCGGGGATGGCCGGGCGAGGACATGATTGACAGTTCGCGCAGGTCGCCTTTGCGATCATTGCGCCATGTCGGAAGCGAAACAGCTACAAAGGCGCACGGCAGCGGGACCGTGCGCTAACCATCGTCGAAAAACCCGCTGCGCAGATCAAGGCTCTGCAATCGGCGGCAAGGCCTTGCCTTGAAGGTCTTTGAATAGCACTAGCCGCAAACTGCGCGCTTTAGATTACCCCGCCCGTCCGTTTCGAGGTTCAGCCTCGCGTCGCTGTAGTTGTGAATGACGGCCTGACCTGGCGCGATTACTCTGACGTCTCCTTTGGACCGGACCGGCGCGCCACCTACACGGACATCGTCAGCGGAACTGCCGGTAACGGGAAGGCCGATCTTGTTTTGCAGAGCGGCGGCTCCGCAATCTGATGAATGGCGCGTGGGCGGAGCAATACCAGTGCAGCCGGCCATGATGATCGTGCCCGCGATGAAACTGAAACCGAAACATGACCGCGACTGCATTTGGGGCTGTTCTCCTTTGGGCAGGCATCCGCTCGTGCGCCCATTGACTGTCCTTCTTGTCGGATATTCGAGCGGTTTGGTGCTCATGAACGAAATTTATGACGATATGCAGGCAATGCTTGGAGATGCTTGGCAACCCAGGGACAGGAAATGACGGCGCCGAAATTCCTCTCGACGCTTTACGATGAAGCGCTGGAGAATCAACGGCCATATCCCGAATTTTGCCTCCATGCTGCGCACCACGTGCGCGCTCTACCTAAGCGACAGGCAAGCTCTCGACAGCGAAACCTCGGAGTTGACGAACAAGGCAGCCTGACGCGCGGGCACTGCTCAAAACGCCTGCTAACCGGAAAGCCGAAAACCGCATCGGCCAGTTGAAGACCAACTAGGCCAACGAGACTCGTTCCTCGGGCGACGAGGCGATCCTGTGAGCCGAACCTCCATTGGCGAGCCGTCAACTGTCGATGTTGCGACAAGGCTCTCTAAGATTCCGACCGGAAGAACGCTTGCTCCGAAAGTCTAGAAACTCGGCGTTGCGCCTTAGTGGGGAAGCCCCCCAAAACACAAATATTTCAGCTCCAGGTAATCATCGAGGCCGTATTTCGAGCCTTCCCGGCCAAAACCCGACTGCTTGATGCCGCCGAACGGCGCGACCTCGGTCGAAATGAGCCCGGTGTTGATGCCGACCATGCCATATTCCAAAGCCTCCGCGACGGCCCACACACGGCCCATGTCCTTGGCGTAGAAATAGGCCGCAAGCCCGAATTCGGTATCATTTGCCATCGCAATGACGTCGTTGACGGTTTCGAAGCGGAACAAGGGCGCCAACGGTCCGAAGGTTTCTTCGCGGGCTACCGCCATCTTGGAGGTTACCCCGGTCAGGACCGTCGGCCAGATGTAATTACCGCCAAGAGGATGGTCTGGCCCGCCCGCCACAATGCTGGCGCCCTGAGAGACGGCATTCTCGATGTGACGCCTGACCTTGGCCACGGCGCGGCCGTCCACCAGCGGGCCGATCTCGGTGCCCTCCGCGAAGCCGTCACCGACTTGGAAGGCTTTGACGCGACGCGCAAGCTTGTCGGAGAACTCTTGGTAGATGCCGCTCTGCACGTAAAGGCGATTGGCGCAGACACAGGTCTGGCCAGCATTGCGAAACTTGGAGACGATGGCTCCGTCGACGGCCGCATCGACATCGGCATCGTCGAAGACGATGAATGGGGCGTTGCCACCCAGTTCCATGCTGAGCTTCATGACTTGCGCGGAGGCTTGCGCCATGAGAGTGCGGCCGACTTCGGTCGACCCGGTGAAGGTGAGTTTGCGAACCTTCTCGTTTTCGCAAACCTCATCGCCGAAGTCCGAGCTCTTCGTGATCGGGACAACGCTCAGCAGCCCGGCCGGCACCCCCGCCCTTTCCGCAAGTACGGCGAGGGCCAAGGCGGAGAGTGGTGTCAGCGCCGCCGGTTTGAAGACGATCGAGCAGCCTGCCGCCAGCGCCGGAGCGATCTTGCGCGCCACCATCGCGGAGGGAAAATTCCAGGGCGTAACAGCGCCGACGACGCCGACAGGCTGTTTGATCACAACGATCCGCTTGTCACGGGCATGCCCGGGGATTGTATCGCCATAGACGCGCTTGGCTTCTTCGCCAAACCATTCGATGTAGGACGCGCCATAGAGGATCTCGCCCTTGGACTCGGCCAACGGCTTCCCCATTTCAGCAGTCAGAATCGTCGCCAGATCATCAAGATTGGCGATCGTCAGGTCGTACCATCGCCGTATGACTGCAGCGCGCTCCTTGCCCGTGCGAGCAGCCCACTCGTTTTGGGCCACGTAGGCGACGTCGATCGCCTTCGCGATCTCGGCTCGGGCAAAATCGGGCAAAGTGGCCATCACTTCATTGGTCGAAGGGTTGGTGACCTCGAAGGTTTTTCCGGACTGGGAGTGGCCTAGCCATTCTTTGCCAATCAATCCCGCTTCCCGGATCAGATCCTCGTCCTTGACCTTGCTTAGGAGTGTCGCTGATACGGCCATGGTTAGACACCTTTGTTGGATTGCGAACGGCCCCGAAGCAGAAGCGCCCGGGCCTGGGCGATAATGGGAGCGTCGATCATCTTGCCGTCGACAAGGCGTGCTGCGCCGTCTTGGGCCGCGTCAGCGACGCGCTGCGCCCAGCGCAATTGCTCGTCACTCGGTTGGAAAGCTGTGATGACATGCGAAGTTTGGGCAGGGTGTATGCAAAGCTTCCCGCCGGCCCCATGATTTAAGGCTTGCTGGCATTCGGAGGCCAGTTTGACGGTATCCGTGACCTCGAAGGATGGGCCGTCCAACGGCAAGGGCTTACCGGCGGCTCTGCTCGCCACGGCGAGCCGCATCATGGCATGCGCTTTGATGGCATCGGAGGCTGTCGCACCCAAGTCCAGCGTAAAGTCTGCGGGTCCGAAGGCCAGTCTCGCGATATGAGAATGAGCGGCCAACACCGCCGCCGCCTCCAGCCCCCGGGCCGTCTCGATCAGCGCCATGATTTCGATGTCCTCACCCAAGATATGAACCATCGCGTCGAGGGTCGCCACGGACTCCGCTTTTGGCAGGCAGATGCGTCGAAGCCCGAGGGCCCCGACTGCAGCAAGATCAGCAGTGTACCAGCTACTGTCTTGGCTGTTCACCCGGACGTAGGTTGGGTTCCGCAATGTCAGCGCATGGTGAAGGTTGGACCGCGCGCTATTTTTGGCGGCCGGCGCAACAGCGTCCTCAAGATCGATAATGACCGCGTCGGCTCCGGACCGGTCGGCTTTTTCAAAACGCTCTGGCCGATCGGCCGGCACAAACAAAGGCGCGACAGGCGTAAAAAGCACGTCACTCTGCGCAGTCATCAGGCCGGACCCCGATCCATATCGGCTTCCATGTGCACGGCGCCGCTCCCGCCTTGCGTCCAGAGTCGCCGACCATCGATGCCGGCCCTGACGGTCAGTTCACGGTCTGCAATCGCCGGGGCTACTCCGCGGCAGCGAAACGTCAGGGGCATACGGGTGCCTTGGGACGCCGCGAGGTTGAGGAGAAGCGTTGCTTGGATGGGGCCATGGACAACCAACCCCTCATAGCCTTCGGACTGGGTCGCGTAAGGCAGATCGTAATGGATACGGTGACCGTTAAAGGTGATCGCGGAGTAGCGGAAGAGCAACGTGGACGAAGGTACGACAGACCACACTTGCCCTGCTGGCCGGATTGTCGGGGGGTCCACCGGGGAGGTGTTTGGAGGAATGCCATTTCGCGGCACCACGGCTTCCCGGTAAACGATGTCCTGCCGTTCACTCAGCGCGAGACCCCGATCGGAATGGTAAGCATGGCCGACTGCGACGAACCAGAGTTCACCGGATCGGCCTTGCTTGCGCACGATGTCCTGGATGGTAGATACCTTGCGAACCTTGTCACCGACCCGTAGGTGATCATGCACCTGCAGTTCACCACCAGCCCACATGCGGCGCGGCAGCGGCACGGGCGGCAAGAACAGGTTTTTGGCGGGATGCCCGTCGGCGCCCAACTGGTCCATCCCGGCGATTGCCGGCGACAGGCACCAATGAGTGCCCAAAGGGGCGGTATCTGCGGGCAGCAGCGCAAGATGGGGTTCAAAAATGGCGCGGAAACTCTCTACGAGGCGCTCCGAAACAACATCGATGCTCTCGCTCCGACGGCCAATCCATTCTGCGAATAGCTTCGGTTCGGTCGCGTCCACTGGCCCTGCCCGTCAGTAGGAACGTGGCATTCCGAGCACATGCTCGGAGAGGTAGGACAGGATGAGGTTCGTGGATATCGGCGCAACCTGGTAAAGCCGGGTCTCGCGAAATTTGCGTTCGACGTCATACTCCTCAGCGAACCCGAAGCCGCCATGCGTCTGGATACAGGCGTTCGCGGCTTCATTGGAAGCATCGGCAGCCAGCATCTTGGCCATGTTCGCTTCAGCGCCGCAGTCCTGACCGGCCTCATAGAGCCGCGTGGCTTCACGGACCATGAGTTCGGCTGCACGCATGTTGGCGTAAGCCCTGGCGATGGGAAACTGGATACCTTGGTTGGCGCCGATGGCCCGGCCGAAGACGTTGCGGTCGCATGCGTAGGTGGAAGCCTTGTTGATCAGCCACTTGGCGTCGCCGACACATTCGGCGGCAATCAGGATCCGCTCGGCATTCATCCCGGAGAGGATATAGCGGAAGCCCTTGCCTTCCTCGCCGACCAGGTTTTCGGCAGGGACCTTCACATTGTCGAAAAAGACCTCGGTCGTGGAATGGTTCATCATCGTCCGGATCGGCCGGATCGAAAGGCCCTGCTTGAGCGCCTCCCGCATGTCGAGAATAAACACCGACAGGCCTTCGGTCCGTTTGGCCACCTGATCCTTGGGGGTGGTGCGCGCGAGCAGCAACATGAGGTCGGAATGTTCCGCCCGGCTTGTCCAGATCTTCTGGCCGTTGACGACATAATGGTCGCCGTTCTTGCGGGCGAATGTCCGGATCGAGGTCGTGTCGGTGCCGCTGGTGGGCTCGGTAACGCCGAACGCCTGCAGCCTCAACTCACCGGAGGCGATCTTCGGAAGATACCGCTCCTTTTGCAATTCGTTGCCATGCCGCAGGACTGTGCCCATGACATACATCTGGGCGTGGCACGCGGCGCCGTTGCATCCGGCCCGTTGAATCTCCTCGAGCACGGCGGCGGCGGCCGAAAGCGTCAAGCCCGACCCGCCATATTCCTCAGGGATCAGCGTCGCAAGGTAGCCGGCCTCGGTCAGCGCGTTGACGAAATCCACGGGATAGGCGCGGTCGGCATCGAGCTTGCGCCAGTATTCGCCCGGAAATCGCTCGCAGAGCCGGCGCACGGCGTCGCGGATGTCCTCGTTGTCAAAGTCCTTGAACATCAGGCACTCCGCGCTGCACGGACCTGGGGAGGCGCGTCCCCAGCGGTTTCAAATAAACCCAGCGAGCGCAGTGGGCGGTTATCGGGAAGGCCAAGGATAGCGTCGATCAGGTCGTCGGCACAGGCTTGCGAAGTGCCGCCGGCGACGAGCTGCGTGCGCGCCTTCTGGGACAGTTCGGCGGCCGTTACCGGGTTATCGGGATCGCCCTTGGCGTCGTGCCGGGCGGCGGAAAGGCGTCTGCCGGAAGCCGTTTCGACAATCACCTCTGCGCCCCACGACTCCGGATAGGCGGCGTCGATCTTCGGCGTCAGTTCGACCTCGACCTTCTTGCGTTCGTCGACCATACGCTGGCGGGCATCAGCATCGAAGCTGGCCTGGTCGACACGGCCGTCCGCTAGCGCTATCGCCACAGTGTGCTGCAGCGAGAATTTGGCGCTGTATGGATCGTCCGGGGTGGGCCGGTCGCACACGTCGAGGGCAGCCCGGTAAGCCCCGACATGAACCCTTGCGATGGCTTCCCCGGCGATCTCGTTGTGCAAGGCGATCGCGCCATCGATCGCCGGGTGGGTGTGCCTGCAGCAAGGCCATGGCTTGATCGAGGTGTTGATCAGTTGCCAGGCCCGCTCAGGCCCGGCCGTGACGACCTCCGGAATCGGGTCCAGACACAGACCGGCATAGAAGCCCTTCTCGCCTTCCAGGATGTTCTCCGCCCCCGTGAATCCTTCCTTGGCCAGGAACGACGCGAGGACGCCCGATTCCGCAGCCCTGGCGGTGTGGAGATGCTTGCTCATGGCGCCTTCTGCAAGGAACTCCCAAAGACCCGATGACTGGGTACCGGCGTTCCCAAGCGCCCATACGGTCCTGGTGTCGTCGAGGCCAAGGAGCTCCGCCACGGCAAACGCCGCACCGAACGGCCCGCAGGTCGAGGTGTTGTGCCAGACCCGGTAATGCTTCTTGCCGACGGACATGCCGACCCGGCAACAGGCCTCGTATCCTG